>JAVROG010000017.1:0-4962 GCA_032162865.1 Mycobacterium sp.
GCAATCCGCGTGATGGGTGCGGCCGAACACACGGGGAAGCTGGTGCTCGATGTCCCGCATGTCGGGCGCAGCAGCGTGGTCATGCCACCCGAGCAGGCTCCGGCGTTCCGGGGCGACGGCGCTTACATCATCACCGGCGGCCTCGGTGGCCTCGGTCTGTTCCTTGCCGAGAAGATGGCCAACGCCGGCGCCGGCCGCATCGTCCTCACCTCACGTTCCCAGCCCACCCAGAAGGCTTTGGAGACAATCGAATTGGTTCGGGCCATCGGATCCGACGTGGTGGCGGAGTGCGGCGACATCGCCGAGGCGGGCACGGCGGAGAAGTTGGTGGCCACCGCCACCGCCACCGGGCTTCCGTTGCGCGGGGTGTTGCACGCGGCCGCTGTGGTCGAGGACGCCACGTTGCCCAACATCACCGAAGAAATCATCCGTCGCGACTGGGCGCCGAAGGTGCACGGGGCATGGAACCTGCACGAGGCCACCACCGACCAGCCGCTGGACTGGTTCTGCTCCTTCTCCTCAGCGGCGGCCCTGGTGGGTTCGCCCGGCCAGGGGGCATACGCGGCGGCCAACAGCTGGCTGGACGCGTTCACCCACTGGCGGCGGGCTCAGGGTCTGCCGGCGACCTCGATCGCTTGGGGTCCGTGGGGTGAAATCGGCCGCGCAACAGCCTTCGCCGACGCAGCGGGCGACGCTATCCAACCCGAGGAAGGCGCCTACGCATTCGAGGCACTCCTGCGGCACAATCGCGCCTACACCGGCTACGCACCGATCATCGGATCACCGTGGCTGAACGCATTCGCCCAGCACAGCCCCTTCGCCGAGGCGTTCAGGGCCACGTCCAAGCATGCCGGCCACAGCAAGTTCCTCACCGAACTGGACAAGCTTCCTCCAGAAGAGTGGCCGACCCGGCTTCGCCGCATGGTCTCCGAGCAGATCGGGTTGATTCTGCGCCGGACCATCGATGTCGACCGCATGCTGACCGAATACGGGCTCGACTCGCTCAGCAGCCAGGAACTGCGCACCCGCATCGAGTCCGAGACCGGGGTACGCATCACCGCCACCAACATCAACGCCACCGCGCGAAGCCTGGCTGATCTGCTGTTCGACGAGCTGACCTCCGCCTGACGTCCGAGCATGTCGATGAAATTTGTGTTGGCGGTGCATGGCACGCGCGGCGATGTCGAACCGTGTGCCGCAGTGGGCATGGAGCTGCAGCGGCGCGGACACGACGTATCGATGGCGGTCCCACCCAACCTCATTGGATTCATCGAGGCCGCCGGACTGACCGGCGTCGCGTACGGGCCGGACTCCGAGATACAGATCAACCAGGTCGCGGAGTTCGTGCGCAACCTCACGAAGGCGCAGAATCCACTCAACCTTGCACACGCGGGCAAGGAACTGTTCGTCGAAGGCTGGGCAGAGATGGGCAGGACGCTGGCCGAACTGGCCGACGGCGCCGACCTATTGATGACTGGCCAGACCTACCACGGTGTCGTCGCCAATGTCGCCGAGTACCACAACGTTCCGATCGCCGCACTGCATCACTTTCCGATGCACGTCAATGGGCAACTTGCGCTTCCATCGGTGCCGATCCCCCGACCGCTTATCCGTACCGTCATGGAAGCGTCGTTGCGGCTGTATTCGTTCGTGAGCAAGGACGCCGATCGCACCCAGCGTCGGGAACTGGGCCTGCCACCGGCCTCGACTGCCGCACTGCACCGGATCGTGGATCGCGGCGGCCCAGAGATCCAGGCCTACGACTCGGCGTTGTTTCCCGGACTCGTCGAAGAATGGAATGGTCAGCGGCCCTTTGTCGGCGCGCTGAACATGGGTTTACACACCGAACCCGACGACGAGCTTGAGTCATGGATTTCGGACGGTACCCCACCCATCTACTTCGGTTTCGGTAGTACGCCGGTACAATCGCCGGCCGAGACTGTCGCGATGATCGCCGATGTATGCGCCGAGTTGGGCGAGCGTGTGTTGATCTACTCCCCGGCGAACGCCGCGACCGGGGTCTCCCCTGCTGAGCACGTCAAACTTGTTGGCCTGATCGACTATTCGGTCCACATGCCCAAGTGCCGCGCGGTGGTCCACCACGGCGGGGCGGGCACCACCGCAGCGGGCCTGCGCGCCGGGATGCCCACCCTGATCCTCTGGGACGTGGCCGATCAGCCCCTCTGGGGCGCCGCGGTCCAACGATTGAAAGTTGGTTCAACTCGCCGTCTTTCGAGGATCAACCGCAAATCGCTGGTCAAAGCCATTAGGTCTATCCTGGCGCCGGACTACGTCGCACGAGCCCGCGAGATTTCCACTCAGCTGACCAACCCCGCGGACGCCGTTGCGAAGGCGGCGGATCTCTTGGAGGAGGAAACGGCGCGGGTCCGCGCCTAACTGCTGATGGTGGAGTCGAGCGGAAATGGCTTGTACCACTTGCGCCTATGGGCTGCCCCCATCTCACGCAAGATTCCCATCGCGGCAGGCCAGCCGTGCGTCCGACTCAATCCCCGGATCATTGCACTACTCGAGCCCCAGTGGTATTGCCGACCACCGAAGTGGGCATTGGCGGTCTTGCGTCCGAAGTGGTTGATGTAGGCCATTTCCGTTATGTACACACCGAACCCGGACTTTCGGGCCCGTAGCGCCAGATCGAGGTCGAGCCCCCACCCGTAGCGCCCGAAGGTCGACAGATCCATTCCGCCAACGGCATCCCAGCATTCGCGGGACATCGCCAGCGCCGTTCCCTCCACGGCCGGTACCACCCGGTACAGCGGACGGGCTATGTAGTCTGCGGCGTCTGGCTTTTCGTCGGCCACCGCATACGGGAAGCCCATGTCAAACATCGGCCCTACGATTCCCGCGTCGGTCGGTAACCGATCGTCGAGCAGTGCGGCGACAAAGCCTTTCGACACGCGGGTGTCGTTGTTGAGTGTCATTGCGTGGGAGTAGCCCTCGCTGAACGCAATCCGGAAGCCGAGCTCACTGCCGCCGGCCCATCCGAGATTTTCGCCCGGTGTGCTCACCCGCTCGTTGCTGATTTTCGGATAATCGCCACGGTTGTCGACGATCAGATAGTCCGCGCCCTCCCGCTCTAGGTCCGCTACCAGCGCGTGCGTGTACTCATGCTGGCCAAATACCGGCACCGTAATCAGCAGGGACACAAGCGAATCGTACACTGACGCCCCTCACGTCGAAGTTGATTCCCCAAACCGTCCCAAGAGGCTAGCGCCCGCGGCTGGCGTGCGTTTCCAGCAGGTCGGCGGTAGCCACCGCACTGGTATCTGCTTTCGTCATCCGGGATGCCAGCTCACGAGCTCGGCTCACACATTCAGGCGCGAGGATCGCCTTGAGGTCGGCCACCAATGAGTCTGTGGTGGCGCTGGAAAGCCGGCGACCCCGTCCGACTTTCAGCTGCTTCACCTGGGCCGCCCAGAACGGCTGATCGGAGGTAATCCAGAGAATCAGGGTGGGGATTCCGGCTCGAAGTCCCGCGGCAGTGGTGCCTGCTCCCCCGTGATGCACGACCGCGCGGCAAGCGGGGAACACCGCGGCGTGGCTGACTGCGCGCACAACCTTCACGTGGTCAAAGTGCGGTATCTGCGTCGAGTCGCTCGGACCGGAGCAGATCAACGCTCGCTCGCCCAACCGCGAGCACGCCGCGGCAATCATGTCGACACGCTCGGCAAGGGACCCGACCGGCATGCTGCCGAAGCCGAAGTAGATCGGCGGTGCACCGGCGGCGATCCACGACATGACCTCGTCGTCGGCGTCTGTCGGTAAACCCATCGTCAATGCTCCGACGAACGGACGCCGACCATCCCATTCCGCGGCCAACCCCGGGAAGCACAGCTCGTCATAGGCCTGGATTTCCAACGCGCGACGGTCGGCCATGCGCTTCGGCGCCGGGCTTGATGCTTTGGGCAAGCCGAGTTCGCGGCGTTGTTCGTCCTCGACCCCCTTGGTCATCCGCCAGTACAGCCAGTCAGTGGTGTGGATGGTCGAGCGGATGACCGGTCCGGGGAGACGCGCCGGAAAAGCGAGTTGGCCGTTGGCACGCATCGGATAGAAGTGCAGCGCGGCCAGCGGCATGTCGTAGTGCTCCGCGACGTTGGCCACAACTTCCTGGTAGATCTGACCGGTCAAGAGCAGGTCGGCGCCCTGCGCCACCGGTGTCAACATGGCGCTGAGCTCGAGCCAGCCCTCGGTGACGGGCGCCATCGCCTCCCGCGCCAATTTCACCGGGTTCTGGATCTTCCATCCGTTGTGCAGGAATTGCTCGTCCAGTTGTTGCTGCGAATCGCGGGTCCCGTACTCCACAGCGACCAGTCCCGACGACTCGACGAAGCCAATTAGGTTGGGCGGCACGGCAAGACAGACGTCGTGGCCTCGTCGCTGCAACTCAACGCCGACCGCGGCACACGGCTCGATATCGCCGCGGGTTCCATAGCTGGCCACGACAAATTTCATGACTGGTGCGGCTCTATCTCAATCCTTGGCGAAGAGATAGATCCGGTAGCTGAAACCACCGCCGCGCTTCAGGTCCCGATCCATCATGGTGACTGCGTACCGGGTGAGACCGGTGAGGAATGCCGGCGCACGACGACCGATGATCTCCTGCGACCGCCGGGTGTTGGCGTCCAGCCCACGCTTGGCCTCTTTATCGATGTCCCGTTGGGCGAGCTTGCGCAGCGGAATGTCGGCGAGCGCCGTTTCCCATTCGGCGACAACGGGATTGCGCCGGGAGTCGGTGTACAGAAAGTGCCCACCCGGACGGAGCACGCGTGTTACTTCAGCAAGGAAACCCGGGAAATCGGGGTATTGATGCGAGGCCTCTACGTTCACCACCGCGTCGAAGGACTCGTCAGGGAACGGCAGGTTCTGGGCGTCGCCTTGCACGAAATCCAGGCCGGGCAGTTGGTGTCTTTTCTGACATAGCTCGATGCTGGCCGGGTTCAGGTC
>JAVROG010000018.1:0-5564 GCA_032162865.1 Mycobacterium sp.
GCAGATACGATCCGCCAGAGCAAGGAGTCTCTGGTAAACAACCTGCGCCAGATCGCGCCGGTGCTGCGGAAACTCGCCGACGCTGGCCCGGCACTGACCAAGGGCCTGGACGGCTTGGCTACCTACCCCTGGCCGACTTCTACGGTCACCAACTGGTTCCGGGGCGACTACGCCAACCTCACGATGATCGTCGACTTGACGTTGAGCCGCATAGACACCGGGATATTCACCGGCACTCATTTCGAGGGCAATATGACCCGGCTCGAACTTCAGTGGGGACGCACAATCGGCATGCAGCCCAGCCCCGCCACCGCCGGCAACCCGCTGACCTTCCCGTACCACTTCGAGGGGTACTGATGATTCGCCTGGGGCGCCGCGTCTGGATCCAGTTGGCCGTGTTGTCATTGGTGACGATAGTTTCTTGTGGCGCAATGGCTTTCAACTATATGAGGCTTCCTGAGGCCCTGTTCGGGATCGGTGAGTACAACGTCACGGTCGACTTGCCGCAGTCGGGCGGGCTCTACGAGAACTCCGTTGTCACCTATCGCGGCACCGATGTGGGTCAGGTCAAGTCGGTCAATGTCACCGCGACCGGGGTGCGTGCGGTCCTCGCCATGAGATCCGGGGTCAAGGTGCCCGCTGATGTCCAGGCATCGGTGCACAGCCGCTCGGCGATCGGCGAGCAATTCATCCAATTGACCCCCAAGCCTGGCCAGGATCCCGGCAAAGACCCCGGAAAGGATCCCGGAAAGGACCAAGCACCTCCCCGGCTGTTGCGTTCCGGGGACGTCATTCCCGCCGGCCAGGTCGATGTGCCCGTCGACATCGGCCGTCTGCTGGACATGACCAACCGTGCGCTGCAAGCGATTCCCCGGGAAAACTTGCGTACGGTGATGGACGAGGGCAACCGGGCGGTGGGTGGCCTCGGGCCCGAGTTGTCGCGAATCGTCGACGGCTCAGCAACTTTGGCCATCGCGGGAGGCAAGACAGTCGACCCGCTTGCCGCCCTGATCGACCAGGCCCCTCCCGTGCTGAACTCTCAGGTGCAGACATCGGACGCGATCGCCACCTGGGCGCATCGAACCGCGGCCATCACGGCGCAGTTTCAGGCTCAGGACGCCGCCCTGCGAGATCTGCTGACGCAGGGCAGCGCTGGGCTGGAGGAAGGTCGCGCGATGTTCGACCGGGTCGCGCCCGCAGTGCCGGTGCTGTTCGCCAACCTGGTGAGCCTGGGTGACATCGCTTACGTCTACCGGCACGACATCGAACAAATTTTGGTCCTGCTACCGCAGGGCATAGCCGTGATGGCGGGGTCCCTGGTGCCCAACTCCGGCACCAAACAGGATTACACCGGTTTTTATCTGGATTTCAATCTCAACATGAACCTGCCGCCGCCATGCACGACCGGCTTCCTGCCGCCCCAACAACGACGCTCGCCGGCCAGCGTGGACGCTCCGGACCGGCCCGCAGCAGAGCTGTACTGCCGGCTGCCGCAGGACTCGGAGCTCAATGTCCGTGGTGCCCGCAATATTCCGTGTGAGACGAAGCCATGGAAGCGCGCCCCCACCGTCGAGCTGTGTGAAAGCGACGAGGAGTACGTACCTCTCAACGAGGGTTACAACTGGAAGGGCGACCCGAACGCCACTACCAGCGGTCAGGGTGTACCGCAGTATCCGCCCGGACAAGATCCGCGACTACCACCGCCGCGCGGAACAGCGCCGCCGCTACCGCCGCCACCGCCGGTTGCGGTTGCGACCTACGACCCAGCCACCGGCGACTACGTCGGGCCCGACGGGCACCGCTACACCGAAGGCGATTTGGCGCACCCGCGTGCCAAGAACTGGCAGTCACTGCTGGTGCCGTCACCGTGAGCGCACGCACAGTGAGTAAGGAGCAACATGGCCGAAGGGCCTGAAACCCCTGATGGTGAGGGAAAACTCAGCCTGTCGACGGCTGCAGATGAGGTCGACGACGCCGATGTCATCGAGGAGACCGAGTCTGACGAGACCGAGGCCGACGACGCCGTTGACGATGAGAAC
This sequence comes from Mycobacterium sp., assembly GCA_032162865.1. Taxonomy (GTDB): domain Bacteria; phylum Actinomycetota; class Actinomycetes; order Mycobacteriales; family Mycobacteriaceae; genus Mycobacterium. The sequence goes on from JAVROG010000018.1 coordinate 2,040, forward strand.
GAGACTGTCGAGGATGACGGCCACTCCGTCGAATGGCCCAGTCGGCGTCGACTTCGTAACCCCTTCGGACGGCTTTCGCCGGTAGGGCGGGCGCTGGTGGCCAGCGGACTCGTGGTGGCCATACTGACCGGATTGACGGGGTGGGTGGGATACCGCGCCTACCAACAGCATGAGGCCCAGGCCCAGCGCGATTTGTTTCTGCAAACCGCTCGCCAGGGCGCGGTGAACCTCACCACGATCAACTACACCGAGATCGAGGCGGACGTGCAGCGGATCCTTGATTTGGCCACCGGGGCATTCCGTGACGATTTCGCGAATCGGTCCAAGCCGTTCATCGAGCTGGTAAAGGCGGCGCAGTCGAAATCCGAAGGCACGGTGACCGATGCAGGACTGGAGTCGCAGCATGGTGACTCGGCGCAAATACTGGTGGCGGTCGCGGTGAAGTCGCGCACTGCTGCCGGCGAGGAGGCGCCGCGGGAATGGCGCATGAAAATTGAGGTCAAGTCGGTCGGCGAGGAGGCCAAGATGTCCAACGTGGTGTTCGTGCCATGACGACACTCAACGAAGCCACCGTTACCGCAACGCGCGGCCAGGGGACAACCGATGCTGACGCAGAAGAATCTGAGACCGTGTCGCTAGATGACGAGCCGACAACGGAATACCAGACAGCGCAAGAGGAATCGGAAGTCGTCGACACCGAGGCCCTGACCGATGACGACGACGAGGATGACGACGAGGCCGACGACGAACCCGAGACTGCCCGGGCTAGGACCCCGATCGCATGGTCGCGGGTATTCGCGTTTGGTGTGCTGCCCGCAATTGCGTTGGTGCTGGCGTTGGCGGCGGGCTACTTCAAGTGGCTGGATGTGTCCGGGACGGAAGCCGCGTTGGCCCGCACCGAATCCGTGCGAGTCGCCAGCGAAGACACCGTCGCCTTGTTGTCCTACACTCCCGAATCGGCGGACAAGGATCTCAACGCTGCGCGGGAACGGCTGACCGGCGAGTTCAAGGACGCCTATACCGCACTGACCCGACAGGTCGTCATTCCAGGTGCAAAAGAAAAGCGCATCGCGGCCGTGGCGAAGGTCAATGCGGCAGCATCGGTTTCGGCATCCGCCGACCACGCCGTGGTGCTGTTGTACGTCAACCAAACCGTGACCGTCGGCGACGGCGGCACTCCCACCGATACCCAACCTGTAGTTCGGGTGACGTTGGAAAAGGTGAATGGACGATGGCTCGTTTCGCATTTCGACCCGGTATGACCAAGGGCGCCGCCCTGCTGCCTGTCGCCGTGATCCTCACGGCAGCAGGGGTGTTAGCTGCGCCGGCCGCCCATGCGGACAACAAGCGGCTCAACGACAGTGTCGTCTCCGGGGTCTACACGGTTCAGCATCAGGCGGGCTGCACTAACGATGTTGCCATGAACAACTCGTTGTATCTGGCCGCCCAATGGCACGCCGATGACATGCTCAGCCACCGAAACATCAACGACGACATTGGGTCTGACGGTTCGACGCCGCAGGACCGGGCCAATGCCGCCGGCTTCCGCGGCAAGGTCGCCGAGACGATAGCCACCAACCCGGCGATGGCCATCAGAAGCCTCGATGTGTTCAACCAATGGTTTGACAACCCGGATTACCTCGCCATCATGCGCGACTGCGCCAATACCGCTATAGGTGTCTGGTCTGATAACAGCCTGGACCGCACTGTGGTGGTTGCCCTTTACGGGCAACCGGTCCCGCGCGGTCGCTGACAACCCGGCGAGTATTAGTCGTACGTCGGCCACCACATGGTGTCTCGGATGGCCTGCGTGACGTCGTCATGGGTCTTGGTGGCCACACCGTCTGCGACCGCGGCGTGATACACGGCTTCGGCGACAGTCACCGATATGTCGCGCAAACCCTGGACGTCCGGCAGTAGCGAGTCCCCTGCGGCAGCGGGATTGGCTTGTTGCGCAACAGCCTTCGCCGAAGCGAGCAGCATCGTTTGGGTGAGGTGTCGCGCACCGGCGACGATGATACCCAGTCCGATGCCAGGGAACACCAGCACATTGTTGGCTTGTCCGATGGTATAGGTGGTTCCCTCGTATTCAACGGGTGCGACCGGGCTGCCCGTCGCCACCAGCGCCTTGCCGTTTGACCACTGCACCAGGTCGGCCGGCATGGCTTCCATGCGCGAGGTCGGGTTGGACAGCGGGAAAATCATCGGCCGCTCACACCCTGCTGTCATGGCCTCGACAACCTCACGGGTGAACGCGCCAGACACCGCCGAGCAGCCCAGCAGCACGGTGGGTGACGCGAGCTTGATGGCATCGATCAGTCCGACCCGCTCGCCGGCGGCCACGCCAAGTTCGTCGCGGTTCTTCGCATACGGCACCTGGAAGTCACGCAAGCCCTCGATGTCGTCGAACAGCAGTCCTTGCCGGTCGATTGCCCAGATCTGCGACGTGGCCGCCTCGATGGTGGCGCCGTCGGCGACCATCGCGTCGCGGATCTCGTCGGCAACCCCGATGCCCGCGGTCCCCGCGCCGAAGACCACGATGCGCTGTTCCCGCAGCGGGAGGCCGCTGACTTTCGCGCCGCCGTAGACCGCGGCCAGAACCACCGCCCCGGTTCCCTGCATGTCGTCGTTGAACACCAGGTAATCGGCGCCGTACGTCTGCAGGATGTTGCGCGCATTGGTCGGTCCGAAGTCCTCGAAGTGCAGGATTGCCCGGGGAAATAGCCGGTGGGCCGTCTCGATGTACTGCCGGATCAAGTGGTCGTATTCGGTACCGCGCCGGCGGGCATGCCTGTTGCCCAGGTAGAACGGGTCCTGCAGTAGCTGTTCGTTGTCGGTGCCGACGTCCAGTGACACCGCGAGGGTACGCCGGGGATCGATGCCGCCGCCGGCGGTGTAGAGCGCCAGCTTGCCGACCGCGATCTGGATACCGCCCACACCCCAGTCGCCGATGCCGAGGATTGCTTCGGCGTCGGTGCATACGATCAGGTCGATGTCGTCGGGGCCTTGCCCCAGGGTCTGAAATGCGGCTTCGATCTCGTCGGGATAGTCGATGCTCAGAAACAGCCCGCGTTGCCCGCGGTATTCGTCGGAAAAGCGTTGGATCGCCTCACCGACGGTGGGCGTGTACACCACCGGCATCAGCTCGGGCAGATGGTCGGTCAGCACTTTGAAGTACAGCAGCTCGTGACGGTAGTGCAGCTGCTCGAGCAGCAGATTACGGCCCAGGTCGGTGGCCATGCTCTGCAGTTGATGCCAGACCCGGTCAGCCTGCTGCTCAAGCGTGAGCACCGCCGCCGGCAGCCGGCCGGTGAGCCCCAGTTGTCGTCGCTGTTCGTGAGTGAAACCGACTCCGCGGTTGAGGCTCGGTGTGGACAGCGCAGCCGGAAACCGTGGCACGCAGGCATCGCTCATCGCTAGCTCCATCCGTGACTAGGAGGTCACGTCACGGTAGCGCTGATCGTTCAGAGATTGGACACGGACCTGTGCAGGTCCTCGAGATATCCGTGATCGTTCATTTCGCAG
>JAVROG010000019.1:0-26707 GCA_032162865.1 Mycobacterium sp.
GGCCTCAAAGCCCTCCTTGCGGAGCAGGAAGGCCAGCGGATCGGCCAGTGACTCCTCGTCTTCCACGATCATCACGCTTGTCATTGGCGCCACTCCTTCTCATCGCTTCGCTCGGCATGATCGTAAACGCGCGTCATCGACTTAGTTCTTCCTCTCGTTGCGACCTATTGGGCCGATTCTCGCGCCGTTGCGATTGCTCGGGCTGCTCGCTGTTGTCGTGCGGCCCCGACGTGGCCGGATCGGAGGCTGGAATCGACAACGTGAATGTCGATCCGGTACCCGGCTTGCTCCAGACGCCGATGCTGCCGCCGTGGTTGGCCGCGACGTGTTTGACGATCGCCAGCCCCAGACCGCTGCCGCCGGTGGCGCGCGATCGAGCTTTGTCGCCGCGGAAAAACCGCTCGAAGACGCGCTCTTGGTCTTCCAGAGCGATTCCGATGCCTCGATCGGTGACCGCGATCTCGATGTTGTCGCCGCGCCTGCGGCGGCTGATCGATACCAATGAGCCGCGCGGCGAGTAGGCGATCGCGTTGGACACCAGGTTGGCCAGCGCGGTCACCAGCAACGTCTGGTCACCGAGGACCTGCAATCCACCGGGCGCGTCGGTGCGAACCTCGATCTCGGCGTTGTCGGCGGCCACCTTGTGACGCGAAAGCGCCTCGGACACAACGGTATCGATGTCGACGTCGGTGACGTTGGACAAACGCTCGGAGCCCTGCAGGCGGGAGAGCTCGATCAGTTCGGCGACCATGTCGCCCAATCGGTTCGCTTCGATCAATACCTTCTCGGCGAACCTGCGGACCGTTTCGGCGTCATCCGCGGAAGCCAATAGCGCCTCGGCGAGCAGGCCCATCGCGCCGACCGGAGTCTTGAGCTCGTGGCTGACGTTGGCCACGAAATCACGCCTGGTCGCTTCCATACGGGCGTAGTCGGACTGGTCATGGACGAACACGACGGCGAACCGGCGGTCTTCCTCGCTCAGCAATCGGGCATACCCATGCACCGACAGTCCGGATCTGCCGCCCGACCGCTTGGCCGGCGCGAGGTCGAACTCCACATCGTCACCGCCCAGCGCCTGCCGCGCGGCTGCCCATGCATCGTCGTCGAGCTGCCGGTCGCGTACCAGGCCGAGCTCCTTGGCCCGCTCGTTGAGATATACGACGTCGCGATGGGAATCCACCACCGCCGCGCCCAAGGGCATCAGCGCGACGATGCGCTGCAGCATCTGCGCGACGGTGATACCGGTCCACTCGGTGGTCGCTCGGTGGCGGCGTTGCCCAACTCGCGGCGACAGCCGGACTCCGGCCGCAACACCTACGGCCAGCGCCAGCGCGGACAGAACCCCGGCCAGCAACAGTGCCGAGAACACAGTCACATACAAAATCCTACAAATTGGGTGAACGCCACCCTAGCGGAGCGCGGCCAAAACCGGACAAGTCACATACTTCGACGCATGTGTTCGGCTGCAGTTCACGCGATGTTTTCCCAACGGCCCAGTGCACGCAGGGTTGGGGCCCAGTGAGGGCAGCACTCAGGCCTTCGCTGCACCCTGGCCGGCCACCGCGGCGGCTCCGGCAGCGGCCGCGTCCGGGTCCAGATAGGTTCCACCCGGCACGACGGGCCGCAGCTGGGCATCCAGGTCGTAGCGCAGCGGAATGCCCGTCGGGATGTTGAGGCCAACAACGTCGTCGTCGGACATCTCGTCGAGGTACTTGACCAAAGCTCGCAGCGAGTTACCGTGCGCGACGATCAGCACCGTTTTCCCGGTGCGCAGATCCGGAACAATGACGTCGGTGTAGTACGGCAAAAAGCGAGCTACCACGTCAGACAGGCATTCGGTCAGTGGACCACCGTCGATGTTGGCGTAGCGCGGGTCGGCGTCCTGGCTGAATTCGCTGCCCTTCTCGATCGGGGGCGGTGGCGTGTCGTAGCTGCGCCGCCACGCCATGAATTGCTCCTCGCCGTAACGCTCCTTCGTTTCGGCCTTGTCCAGACCCTGCAGCGCCCCGTAATGGCGTTCGTTGAGCCGCCAACTGCGATGCACGGGGATCCACAGCCGGTCGGCGGCGTCGAGGGCAAGATGCGCAGTGGATATCGCCCGTCGCAGCAACGAGGTGTAGAGCACGTCCGGCAGCAGTTCTTCTTCGGCCAGCAGTTCGCCGCCGCGCACCGCCTCGCCGCGGCCCTTGTCGGTCAGGCCGACATCGACCCAGCCGGTGAAGAGATTGCGGGCATTCCATTCGCTCTCGCCATGGCGGAGCAGCACCAGCGTGCCAGTGTCACCCATGAGGCAAGTCTCTCACGCGGTCTCGTCGTGTTTGCCTGTTGCTCGGCTTTCCCCCGCATGCGGGAGGTGCCCCACCTCATCGCGCTTCGCGCCCTGCATCGTCGTCTTCGTCGTCCTGGTCCGCGATGAGATGCGCGAACGCCTCCAGGTTCTTCAACGACTCACCGCGGGACACCCGCCACTCCCACTCTTTCTGGATTGAGGTCCGAAAACCCAACTCCAGCAACGTATTGAAGTCCGAGTCGACCGCCTCGAGCACCTGCCCGAGCACTCGATCAATCTCGTCGGCGTCGACGGAAGCCAATGACATCCGCCCGACCAGGTAGATGTCGCCGACGTTGTCGATCGTGTAGGCAACGCCATAGAGGCGGCGGTTGCGCTTGAGCAGGAACCGGTACACGCCTTCGTGGTTCTCGTCGGGCTTGCGGCACACGAAAGCCTCGACACGCACCGAATGCTCACCGATGCTCAAGATGGTGTTGGTCTTGAGCCGGCGCTCCCCGGGCAGCTCCACGATCAGTCCCGGCAGTCCGCCACGGGCACCGGCGTGTTTCGAATACGTCAGCCCGCTTGCCTGCAGCGCATCCTCGATCACCCGCTCCACGCTCGAACTCACGCGCCCACCCCGCGGCGCGCCGTCCAGCGCCGTGGCTTGCGCTTGGCGACAAGGTCGCGCACCCGGCGCTGACGATCGGTGGTGAAGTCGCCGATCGCACGCCGGTAGCTGGCCAACAACGCGTCGGTGGTGTTTTCCCACGAGAACGTGGCAGCGTGCTTGGCCGCCGCCCGGCTCATCGCCCATCCCTGCGGGCCGGCACTGATACGCAGCAGGTGGTCAATCGCGTCGGCCCAGGCGCCGACCTCGTGGCCGGACACCAACGTGCCGGTGACCCCGTCGCGTACCGCCACCGGCAGCCCGCCGACCGCGGCCGCCACCACTGGTGTGCCGCAGGCCTGTGCCTCGACCGCGACCAGACCGAACGACTCCGAATAGCTCGGTACCGCAACCAGATCAGCCGCGTTAAACAAGGTGGCTAGATCCGTGCGGGACTGCGGAGGCAGGAACGTGACGCGCGAGGTGATGCCGAGTTCCTCGGCGAGGCGCGCCAGGCCGTTCGGGGCGGCCAGACCGCTGCCCGAGGGGCCGCCGGCCACGATGATGCGCACACCCGGCAGTCGCGCCGCGGCGCGCAGCACGATGTCGGGTGCTTTCAGCGGCTGAATTCGTCCGACGAAGGCCACCACTGGCTCGTCCGGATCGAGCCCGAGTGCGGCCCTGGCGGCCCGACAATCGCCCGGTCGAAACACGTCCAGGTCGACCCCTGGGTGCACCACATCGATCCGCGTCGGATCGGCATGGTGTAACGAAACCAATTGTCGCGCTTCGTCGTCGGTGTTGACGATGAGCCGGTCCGCCTCGTCGACGACCTGTTGTTCGCCGACCGTGCGCAGCGGCGGCTCGGCAAAGTCGCCGTCGGCCAGCGCCGCGTTCTTCACCGCGGCCAGCGTGTGCGCGGTATGCACCAGCGGCACCGCCCAACGATCGCGGGCCAGCCAGCCGATCTGACCCGACAGCCAGTAGTGCGAGTGCACGATGTCGTAGTAACCCGGTTCGTGCGCGGCTTCGGCACGCAGCACTCCGGCGGCGAAGGCGCACAGCTGGGTGGGCAGGTCGTATTTGTCCAGGCCCTCGAACGGGCCCGCCACGACGTTGCGTACCACCACGCCGGGCTCAACCCGCACGATCGGCGGATCCGCGGACGCAGTGGCCCGAGTGAAGATCTCGACTTCGATGCCCCGCCGCGCCAGATGCAGCGCGCTTTGCAGCACGTAGACGTTCATCCCGCCGGCATCACCGGTGCCGGGCTGAGCAAGAGGCGACGTGTGTACCGCTAATAGGGCGACCCGGCGTGGGTCGTCGCCGGAATAACGCACACTGTCATCTTTACAGGAGTCGCCCAGCGCCAAACCCGCGCGCACGGGTCGCGCAGGTCGCGTCGCTACTTGACGAGCGCTTCGGGCTCGGCCAGCCGGGCCCTCAACGCCCCGGACCGGCGCATCGCTCCCAGCGGGTCAGCGTAAAGCCCGTCCAGTGAGACGATTCCCGCTCCGGCTTCCTGCACGCGGTTACCGAAGGCGGTGACGCGGACATCGCGGGGCGATAACACCGACCGCGCCGCGAAGGCGGCCTCCACGTCCGCCATTCCCTCCGGGTACTCGGTGAACGCCTGCCCGCCGACCACCAGTTCGTCGGGGTTGAGCAGGTCGCGCAGCAAGGCGACCGCCTCGCCGAGCACCCTGGCACGCTCCGCCAAGAGCTCCCTGGCCTGCTGGTTACCGGCGCGGGCCACCCGCAACAGGTCGGTCGTCACCGCCGTCGAGACACCGGTGCGGTTCGAGGGTGCGGCGCTCGGCAGAATCCGCAGCCGGCGGGCGGCCGCCAGCACTGCCTCGTCGCTGACGGTGGATTCCAATTGGCCCGAACCGCCCAGCAACTCCGATTGCACCGGCAATGGCGCGATGGTTCCCGGTCCGCTGGTCGGGCAGTGCACCCGCCCGCCAATCACCAGCGCATAACCCACCGTTTCCCGTGCGTAGACATACAGGCTGGTCGACGAACCGGGCGCGAACCGCCGCATGCCAAGCAGAAGTTCGGCGCCGGCCATAGCGTCCACGTGGGACGCCACCGACACTGGGAGGCCCAACGCGTCGGCCAGCACCGGACCGACGGGCGCTTGCCGCCAACCCAGCCGAGGGTGGTCGACCAGGCCAGTGGCGCTGTCGACGGTGCCACCGATTGCGACACCGACCCACAGCGCCCGGCGCCGGTGCCAGCGCCGCAGGTAACGGCTGGCGCTGTGTGCCAGCGATGTCAGCGCAGGGCCGGCGGCGTTGAGCGGGGTGGGGGTCTCGACCGTGTCCAGCGTGCGGCCGAACAGGTCGGTGGCCACGATGCTGGTGGTTCGCGCACCGACGTGAATGCCCAACGTCACGAACGGCTCGTGGTTGACCTCCACCGGCACGCGCGGGCGTCCGATCGCGCCCGAAATCGCCAGGTCCGCCCGCTCACGCAGCAGTCCGGCGTCGAGCAACGCGATGACCTGCCTGTTGACCGTCGCAATGCTCAATGAGGTGACGTTGGCGATCACGTCGCGGCCGACGGGTCCGCGCAACCGCACGGCGCGGAAAACCGATGCCGCCGCGGAGTCTGACAGGTACAGCGCCGGCGGCACTACTTGGCGGTAGGACCGAAGTGGTCCCTTGTGCCCGGTCCGGCTGTGTGAATGGTGGGTGAGAGTAGTCGAGTGCACTGGCAGTCCTTATCCGAGTTCCTATGGCCGGTCGCTGGCCACACCCCGTGACTTGCGTCAGATCAGGCGCGGCAAAGTGAGCGGCGACAACACGCGCCCGCGAAAAGACTCGCGGTCGTCGTGCCGAACAAGGCGCTGCGGTACACACGAAAAATTTAGCACGTTTATTAGAGTTATCCCGATGAGTTCTCCCGACGCGCAGAAACGAGTCGCGGTGGTTTCCGGAGCAAGCTCCGGGATCGGCGAGGCGACAGCCAGAACCCTTGCGGCACAAGGGTTTCACGTGGTTCCGGTGGCGCGGCGGGCGGATCGTCTCAACGCACTGGCGGCCGAGATCGGCGGCACCCCCGTTGTGGCCGATGTCACAAGCGACGTGGACGTGGCAGCACTGGCCCGCGGATTGGACCGGGTTGACGTGCTGGTGAACAACGCCGGTGGCGCGAGAGGACTGGCGTCGGTGGCCGACGCCGACCTGGAGCACTGGCGCTGGATGTGGGAAACCAACGTGCTGGGCACCCTGCGGATGACCCGCGCACTGCTGCCTAAGCTGATCGAGTCCGGCGACGGGCTCATCATTACCGTCACTTCGATTGCCGCCCTTGAGATTTACGACGGCGGAGCCGGCTACACGGCCGCAAAGCACGCGCAGGGCGCGTTGCATCGCACGTTGCGCGGCGAGCTGCTGGGCAAACCGGTACGCCTCACCGAGATCGCCCCCGGCGCGGTTGAGACCGAGTTTTCGCTGGTGCGTTTCGACGGCGATCAGCAACGCGCCGACTCCGTCTACACCGGCATGACTCCGTTGGTGGCCGCCGACATCGCCGAGGTGATCGGCTTTGTGGCCGCACGGCCAGCGCACGTGAATCTCGACCAGATCATCATCCGGCCACGCGACCAGGCCTCAGCGACCCGAAGATTCAACCACCTGGACCAGAGCTAGGTGAGGTTGTCGTCGTCGTGGTGGTCGGCGTGCCCGACAAACTCGGGGCGGTCGACGGCGTGGCCGGCGCGGTGACGGGGATCTGAGTGCCCGGAGGATGCGCCGCTGGCGGCGGTAACGCCGACATCGACACCCAGGTGTCCCAGTCCACCGCCCAGTCCCAGATGTCGCCGTCGGAGTAAGAGAGCTGGATCGTGCTGCCGGTCACCTCGACCGGGTCGCCGTAGATCGCGGCGGCGTAGTACTGCGCGGCGTCACCGGTCGACAAGTTGATGCAGCCGTTGGTGACGTTGCTATTGCCCTGAGCGCCGGCACTCGACGGGTTGGCGTGAATGAACTCGCCGTTGTTGGAGATCCGCACCGCCCAGCGCTCGTGCGCATTGCTGTAGCCCGCCGCCGGGTTGGACATGTAGAAGTCGGCGTATTTCTCGGTGACGACGTGGATGCCGTTGCGGGTGACGTTGCGGGCCTTGTCGGCCTCGCCGTAACTGCACGGGAAGTCCATGATCACGCCGGCGTCGGTGACCACCTGGATTCGGTGCGAGGACACCTCGGCCTTGACGACCTGGCGCCGACCGATCTGGATGTTCAACGAGAAGTCCTGCTCGCCGTAGGCGCCGTCCCCGAACGGCAGGCCGTACAGCTTGGCCTCGACGTTAACGGTGGTGCCCGCCGGGTAGTACTCGCGCGGGCGGTAGTGGATGCGGGCACCCTTCGACTCGTCAGGCAGCCACGCCCAACTGCCCTCGACGGGTGGGTTGGTCTTGACGGTCAGCGCCCGCTCGACGGCGGCCTTGTCGCTGATCGGAGCATCGAACTGAATGATGATCGGCACAGCGACCCCTACGGTCTGGCCGTCGGCCAACTGGAATCCGCCGTCAATCTTCTTCTTCGGCGACACGGTGGTGAACTTGCCCGCGACCGGAATCGCCTTGCCGTCGTGACCGACGGCCGACCCGCTCCAGGTGTAAGTCGCGTCGTAGCCCAGCGGTTCGGTGGTCATGAAGACGGTGCGGTCCTGATTGAACGTGCCGCCAATGGCCTTGCCGGCCGAATTCGTCAGCGCAACCCGCTGAAACCAGCCGTCGGCGATCTCGACGCTGATCGGCGAGATCGGAACCACATCCTCGGTCGCGTCGGCTGGGTGGTACGTCAACCGGGCCGCCGGAGGCGGCTTCTTCTCGGATTGCGGCAGGCCGGTCTTGCCGGCACAGGCCGCCAGCACGCTCGGCGCGAACACACCGACCCCAAGGGCCATCAAGGCCCGGCGCCGGTTGATCGGCCCCTGACTTTGCGGGGCGCGCGATGTGCTCACGGAAGTTAAAGATACCGGGCCAAACACTCTCTGCCCCACCACAAAGACGCGCGCCAGGGGCGATTGGAAGTGACTTTCACACGAAACCAGCAGCTACAAGACGCACCCGACCAGGACGGGTTCGGGTTTCAGTGTGATACCAAACACATCACGAACCCCATCTTTAACAGCTCGAGCCACTACCATCACGTCCTCCGCGGTGGCGCCGCCGCGGTTGGTCAACGCCAGCGCGTGCTTGGTGGACAACCGGCACCGGGCCTTGTCGTCATGCGGATAGCCCTTGCCGAAACCCGCCCGTTCGACCAGCCAGCCGGCCGCCAGCTTGACGCCGTCGGGTGCCGGGTAGTGCGGCACCTGGCCCTTGGTCAGTTGGGCCAACCGGTCGTAGACCTCGGGGGCGACCACCGGATTGGTGAAGAACGACCCGACGCTCCAGGTGTCATGGTCGGCAGCGTCGAGCACCATGCCCTTGCGGGCCCGCAGTGCCAGCACCGCCGCACGGACCGCCTGGGGATCCTCGCGCTCACCGCTGGCGGTCCCCAGCGCCGCCGTCAGCTCCGCGTAGCGCAACGGCGCACTGCGTCCCGAGGCGTCCAGCGCGAACTCCACTTCCAGGACGACAGCCGGCAATCGGAGTCCGTCCGCCCGCTTGAGCACACTGGTGCGGTAGCCGAAGCCCAACTCGGCCGCAGCGGCCCAGCGCACCTCGCCGCTGCTTCGATCCAACAGTCGGACCCGGGTGATGGTGTCGGACACCTCTACGCCGTAGGCGCCGACATTCTGCACCGGCGTGGCCCCGGCCGACCCGGGGATGCCGGACAGGCACTCCAGCCCGCCCAACCCATGCTGGATGGATCGGACCACCACGTCGTCCCATACCGCGCCCGCCTCCGCGCGTACCACGTTGCCCTCGACTGCGATGCCGGCGTTGGCCAGCCGCACCACCGTCAGGTCGGCAAGGTCATCGCCGATCACCAGGTTGGAGCCACCAGCAAACACCAGCACTGGGCCAACCGTTTCGCGCTGGGCTTCGGCATCCAGCTGTCGCAAGACGGCGATCACCTGATCGCTGCTGTCGCAAGTTATTACGCGCGCTGCCACCGGGCCCACCCGCAGCGTGGTCAACGGCGCGAGCGACACCGACTCGGCGACGCGCGCACCCGCAAAGAGCGAACCGGGCTCGCTCCGTTTCATGGCCCGTAACGGTAGCGTCTCCAGTTATGCCGCGTTCATTCGACATGACGGCCGACTACCAGTGCAGCGTCGAAGTGGTCCATCAGACTTTCTACGACCCGGGCTATTGGCATGGCAGGTTGGCGGAAACGCCGGTCGACATCGCCAATCTGGAGACGATGCTCATCGGTGGCGAGTCCGGAACCGACGGAACCATCAGGGTCGTCACGACGCAGACGGTGCTCAGCCAGCACCTGCCCGCGCTGGTGACGCAGCTGCATCGGGGGGATTTTTGTGTGCGGCGCGAGGAGACCTGGAGCCCGATCAACGACGGCATCGCGACCGCGTCCATTGCAGGATCAGTGGTGGGTTCCCCGGTGAGCATTTGGGGCACCGCGGTGCTGAAGCCCGATGTCGAAACGGGCGGCGCCCAAATGACCGCGAATATCACCGTCCAGGTGCGGGTCCCGTTTATCGGCGGGAAGTTGGAACGCCTCATCGGCAGCCAAATCGGCCTGCTGATAGATATCGAACAGCGCTTCACCACGTCATGGCTCGACAGCGCTGAGCCGGGCCCGGCCCAAACGGGCCACGCCTAATTAAACTGTCGCTCATGCGAATCGCATTGGCCCAGATCCTCAGCGGGACCGATCCGGCCGCGAATCTGCAGCTCGTGCGCGAGTACACGGACCGGGCCGCGGCTGCGGGCGCCAAGCTGGTGGTGTTCCCCGAAGCGACCATGTGCCGCTTCGGTGTCCCGCTGGCACCGATCGCCGAGCCGTTCGACGGGCCCTGGGCAGACGGCGTCCGGCGGATCGCCGCGGACGCCGGCGTCACGGTGATCGCCGGCATGTTCGCCCCCTCGGGCGACGGACGGGTGACGAACACCCTGATCGCGGCCGGGCCGGGCACGCCCAATGAGCCGGATGCCCGCTACGACAAGATCCATCTCTACGACGCGTTCGGCTTCACCGAGTCGCGGACCGTCGCGCCCGGCCGAGAGCCGGTGGTCATCACGGTCGACGGCGTCGGCGTGGGACTGACGGTTTGCTATGACGTCCGATTCCCGGCGCTCTACACCGAGCTGGCCGACCGCGGAGCGCAGCTGATCGTGGTGGGTGCATCCTGGGGTTCTGGCCCCGGCAAACTCGAGCAGTGGACGCTGCTCGCCCGTGCGCGAGCGTTGGATTCGACGAGCTACGTGGCCGCCGCCGGTCAGGCGGACCCCGGTGACACCGACAGCGACTCGGGCGCACCGACCGGGGTGGGCGGCAGCTTGGTGGTCTCGCCGTTTGGCGAGGTTGTGACGTCGGCGGGCTCTGCGCCGCAACTGGTGGTCACCGACATCGACACTGACAAGGTGGCCGCAGCTCGGAAGAAGATCGCGGTGCTGCGCAACCGCGCAAGCTTTGTTCAGGCCGATAGGGCAGAATCGCTGGGGTGACGACTCCGCAGGGACCCCGAAACGACCCACCGCAGTGGGGGCGTCCGGGCGATCAAGGCCCACTCGGCCGACCCCCGACCCCTGGTGGCCCCTCTGACGGGCGACTGCATCCCGGTGATCCCCGGGCTCCCCGGTTCCAGCCACCGCCCTCGTCGCAACCGACCGAGAACTTCGCCGTGGGCGCCGCGGACACGCGGCGAACCAACCAGCCCCCACCCGGTCCGGCTGTTGGTCAAACCACTCCGGTGGCCGCGCCGACAGACCAGCCGGCCGAGGTCAAGAAGAAAAAGAAGCGCAGACTTCGCGACCCGCTGTCGATCCTGCTGGTCCTCATCATCGTGGTCGCCATCGTCATCGCCGGCGGGATCGGCGTCGAGCTGTACATCCGCAATAAGGCGAACAACAAGATCGCAGCAGCGACAGCATGCAAGGTCAAGGACCAGGCCACCGCGTCGTTCGGGGTGACGCCGCTGGTGACGTGGCAGGTCTTAACCGACCACTACACCAACATCTCGATCGAGACCGCGGGCAACCAGATTAGCGACGCCAAGGGGATGAAACTGCAGCTCAGCATCAAAGACGTCAAGCTCGATAGCACGGCCGACTCCAAGGGCACGATCGGCGCGATCGACGCCACTCTCACCTGGACGGCGACTGGCATCAAACAGACGGTCCAGAACGCGATACCTATCCTGGGCGAGTTCGTCACCAGCAATGTGACCACTCATCCCAAAGACGGCACCGTCGAACTGAAAGGGTTGCTGAACGACATCGTCGCCAAGCCGCAGGTTAAGGACGGCGGGCTGGAGCTGCAGATCGTCAGCTTCAACACCCTGGGTTTCTCGCTGCCCAAGGAGTCGGTGCAGTCGACCCTGGACGAATACACGTCGAACCTGACCAAGAAATTACCGTTGGGTATTCATGCTGACAGCGTCGAGGTCACCGACAGCGACGTAGTCGCCAAGTTCTCGTCGCGCAATGCCACCATCCCGGCCGGCGAAACCGATCCGTGCTTTGCCGATCTGTGAGTTCACTCACCTGACCATTGGCTCAGGCCGGGCTGAGCCCGTCCAGCACGGCTCGAGTACCCGACAAACCCAGCCTGTTGGCGCCGGCGGCCAGCATCGCGAGTGCGTCCGCGGTCGAGCGGATGCCGCCGCTGGCCTTCACCCCCAGCCGTCCGCCGACGGTCGCGCTCATCACCTCAACGGCACGCACCGTTGCCCCGCCGGCGGGATGGAAGCCGGTCGAGGTCTTCACGAAGTCGGCACCGGCGTCCTCGGCGACACGACACACGGCGGTCAGTGTTTCCTCGCCTGACTGGCCGAGCAGCACCGCAGACTCCACGATCACCTTCAGCACGGCGCCGACCGTAGCGACGCGTACCGCTGCGATGTCAGACCGCACGGCATCGAAGTCGCCTGCCAGCGCGGCGCCGACGTCGATCACCATGTCGATCTCAGTCGCCCCGGCCGCCACGGCCGCGACCGCCTCCTGCGCCTTGACCGCGGACAGGTGCTTACCCGACGGAAAGCCCGCCACTGCCGCGACGCACACGCCCCCGGTGCCGGCGGCGGCGACAACTGGCACCATCGGCGGCGAGACGCATATTGCGTAGACGCCGAGCTCGATGGCTTCGGCGAGCAACGCCACCACGTCGGCGTGCGTGGCCTCCGGCTTGAGCAGGGTGTGGTCGACCATTGCGGCCAGTTGCTGCCGCGTCGGTTGCTGGGACATCAGAACGGTTCTTCCTGGCCGCCCGGGTTACATCCCGATGCGACCATGTCGGCGTCGTCAACGACCGGTCGCCACGGCTCGAGGTTCCAGCTGGTCTTGCCGGGCTGGACAACTTCGGCGAACTGCCAGTGGCAGGCGAACTGCGCGTGCATCCCGGGGGTGTCGGCGTCGGGTGACCGGCTGATGACTTCCGTCCAGGCCTCGTCGGAGGCGGCGGTGGTGCCCGGTGTCCGGGCCGCGACGCGCCCCGACGGGGTCGGATAGACGCGCAGACTGGATCCCCGACCCCAATACACCCATTCGGTGTGGTCGACGTAGGGCGGCGAAGACGAAGCGCCGGCGGGCCCGGCGGCACCGGGCTCGGCGGCCGCGGGAGCCGCGGCAAGCAGCGACACCAGCGCCGCTGCCGCCGGCGCGAGCGCGAGGATCTTCATCCGCTACTGCGACTTGCCCTGCACTTCGAGGAGCTTGGGCCGCACATCGACCAGGTAGACGCCGGTCGCAACCGCGGCTAACACGACCCCCATCACACCCAAGATGAAGCCCAGGATCGAGGTCAGCGCCACGGCACCGCCAAGGATCGCCAGCCAGGCCGGCTTGCTCAGCTTTTCGGCGGCGGTATACGCGTCCGAGCGCTGCAGCGCCGCATGCACAAACGCATAGACAGATGTCAGCAGAACAGCGATCTGCAAGACGTATAGGACGATACTCACGGCGCGCACGCCCATAAGACTAAGGGGGCCAGCTCAAAAACGTCGACTCCGAGCCGCCGGCCAGCGGCGACTCGGAGTCGAGTGTCTTGCGATCCAGATTACTTCTGGGTGACCTTCTTGGCCGGAGCCTTCTTGGCCGGGGCCTTCTTGGCCGGGGCCTTCTTGGCCACAGGAGCCGGGGCCGCCTTCTTGGCCGGAGCCTTCTTGGCAGCAGGCGCAGCCTTCTTGGGCAGCTCGATGCCGACCAGCTTGGCGGCACGCTCGCCAACGGCGCGGGTCTGCGTCGCGACAGTGCCCAGGGCCTCCTGGGTCAACTCAACAGCCTGGTCAACGTAGCCCTCGGCACGCGCGGACGCGTCCTCGAAAGCCGACTGGCTGCGCAGCCGCTGGAGAGCGGCCTCGCCGCGCTCGACCAGCTCGTTGTAACGGCTGGTCGCTGCCTCGAGGTAGCCCTCGGCGGCTTTGCGCAGCTCGTCACTGGTGAAACGCTCCCGCAGGTCGGCGACCTGCTCGGGCAGTTCCTCCTGCAGCTTGTTCAGGCGAGCGCGGCTCTCCTCGACCCGGCTGCGGGTGTCGGTGCGGGTCTCCTCGGCACGGTCGCGCAGGTTGGCCAGCAGATCGTTGACGGTCGCCAGCGCGAGGTCAGCTGCGCCAAGTGCAGCAAGCAGCGGTGCCTTCAGGTCCTCGATGTTGTTGTTCTCAGCCATGGTGTTTCCTTTCTTCGTTATCGAAATCGGTGTTACTACGTAAATTTTTGGAAGTTGGCGCAAGTGTCGGCTCCCGCGGGCGGGAGTAGTCAAGACCCGCTGATTGACATTGGCACGCGACTTGCAGAAAACCTCCTGATTGGTCGGGTCGCTCGTTGGTCGGTGTCGAAGTGAAGACTCGCCCTGCCGGCCAACCGATCGGCTGGCGCTGCCAGCAGCAGGCCTGGGCGCCGATGATTTCCCTTCTGGTTTGGTTACCCGGGCAGTTGGCGATCTACCACTGTGATGCAGGTCACTGCCCAGATATTCAGCCTTGTTCAGGCCGACGGGCTGGTCAACCGCCCTTTGCGGATTCGCTCGGGCCCTCCTCACGAATGGCTTCGTTCTCCTGGATGAACAACGCGTAGGTATCCAGCAAGGCCTGCTTCTGACGCTCGGTGATCGCCGTGTCGGAGATGATGGCGTCACGCACCTGACTGGTCTCTCGGGGTTCGAGCATCCCGGCCCGCACATAGAGGACCTCGGCGGACACTCGCAGCGCTTTGGCGATCTGGCTCAGGACGTCGGCGGACGGCTTACGCAATCCGCGTTCCACCTGGCTCAGGTACGGATTGCTGATACCGGACCGTGCGGCAAGTTGGCGCATCGAGAACTGCGCCGTCTCGCGTTGCGTCCTGATGAAGCTGCCAATATCGGAAGCCTTAGTGGCAACGGAGGCCTTAGTGGATGCGGGAGACTGCGCGGACACTTTGGCGTCCGTGTTGTCCTCCTTCGGCATCGTGCACTCCTCGCATTGTGTGATCCGGTTACGGCTCACAGAATACGAAGAGGTGCTTGCTTTTGCAAGCGGGTGTTAGCTGCGTCTCAGAACAACAGCTGCGCGATGACGTAGATCGCCAGGCCTGCCAGCGCGCCGACGACAGTCCCGTTGATCCGGATAAACTGCAGGTCACGGCCCACATGAAGCTCGATCCGGCGGCTCGCCTCCTCGGCGTCCCAGCGCTCGATGGTCTCGGTAATGATCGCTGTGATCTCTACCCCATACTGCGAAACCAGGTGCTGGGCAACACGCACCATCCACCCATCGACCTTGTCGCGGAGCTCGGCATCGTCGCGCAGCGACTCCCCGATCCGGATCACTGTGTCGGCGATGCGGGTGCGCAAAGTGCTGGACGGATCGTCGACACCCTCGAGCACCAGCCGCTTGAGCGTCGTCCAGGCCGTCGCGGCGGCTTTGGCCACCTCGTCCCGCGCCATCAGCTGATCTTTGACGGCATCAGCCCGTGCGATGGTGTCCGGATCGTTCTGCAGGTCGTCGGCGAATTCGAACAGGAATCGGTTGGCAGAACGACGCAGTTCGTGATAGGGGTTGCGGCGCACCTTGTCGGTGAAGTCCATCAGCTCCCGGTGGATGCGGTCGCCGACGAGATGATCGACAAAGCGGGGCGACCAGGTGGGTGAGTCCCGCTCAACCACCCGCTGGATGACGACGTCGGCGTTGAGCGCCCACTGAAACGCCCGGTCGGCGAGTAACTGGATCAGCGCCTCCTGGCGGTTTTCGGCCAACAGAGTCTGCAGCACGCGGCCTACCGGCGGGCCCCACTGTGGTTCGGCGATGCGGCGCACGATCATCCGGTCGATCACCTGCTGGACGTCCTCGTCCCGTAGCAGCTCCACCCCCACCCGCAGCACTGTTGCCGTCTCGGCCGCTACCCGCGCGGCATGAGCCGGTTCGGCCAACCACTTACCCAGCCGACTGGGCACCTGCGCATCGCGCAGCTTGGTCTCTACCACCTCCGCCGACAGGAAGTTCTCCCGCACGAAAGTGCCTAAACCCTCGCCGAGCTGGGCTTTCTTGCGTTTGATGATCGCGGTGTGCGGGATCGGAATACCCAGCGGATGTTTGAACAGTGCGGTCACCGCGAACCAGTCCGCCAGGGCGCCCACCATGCCCGCCTCCGCTGCGGCACCGACATAACCAACCCACGACGGTGCCGCGCCGTGAGCATTCGCCCAACGGCAGGCGAGAAACACCACGGTGGCGCCGACCAGGAAACTCAGCGCCACCACCTTCATGCGACGCAGTGCCGTCCGACGCTCGGCATCAGCCTCCGAATCGGCCCCGGCGAACGACTCCGCGAGTGAGGTGCGGTTCGGACGCCCCCCGGGCGACTGCGCGCTGCTACCCAACCCCGGCGGCGAACCCGGGGCCTCGGCTCTGTGTGCCACCACACCATCATCCGTCATCGAAACCACCGGTTAGTGTTACCCACACTGGTCGGAAGGCTCACACAGTCCGGCGGATCGGCCATACGGGACCCCACAAGCCGTAGTATCGGTACGTCTACGTAGTCAATGGGACAAGTACGTAGTCAATGGGACAAGGCGAGAGTGGCACAGCACATCCCGGGTCGGGACGGAAAGACCGACGGTCGCAAGCGACGCTGGCACCAACACAAGGTGGAGCGCCGCAATGAGTTGGTCGACGGCACGATCGAGGCGATTCGCCGCCAAAGCCGCTTCTTGAGCATGGACGAGATAGCCGCGGAAATCGGCGTGTCCAAAACCGTCCTCTACCGCTACTTCGTCGATAAGAACGACCTGACAACGGCCGTGATGATGCGCTTCGCGCAGACGACGTTGATACCCAATATGGCCGCGGCGCTTTCGTCCAATCTGGACGGCTACGACCTGGCCCGCGAAGTCATCCGGGTCTACGTCGACACCGTGGCGTCTAATCCTGAGCCGTACGGGTTCGTGATGGCGAACAGCTCAGGCAGCAAGAGCAAAGTAATCGCCGACTCGGAGCGGATTATCGCCCGCATGATCGCTGTGATGCTGCGCCGCCGCATGCGCGAGGTCGGCATGGACGTCGGCGGAGTGGAGCCGTGGGCGTACCTGATCGTCGGGGGCGTGCAGTTGGCCACCCACTCGTGGATGTCCGACCCCCGGATGACCAGCGACGAATTGATCGACTACCTGACGATGCTCAGCTGGAGCGCGTTATGCGGGATCGTCGAGGCCGGCGGATCCCTGGATAAGTTTCGCTCGCAGCCGCATCCTTCGCCGATCGTGCCGACGTGGGGAGCGACTCATGCAGCGACAAACGGCGAGGTTAAAGCCAAGGCGGCAGTGTTCCCCGCTGACGAGGCACTGTGAGTTTGGCCATGATGCTCACATCGTCGGTGCCGGCGGAGTCCAGTGCCATGCCGTGGCGTCGCCGATAGGTTGCCCTGCGCCGCCTTCAAGCCGGCGAAACTATGACCTGAGTACCGCAGCCAAACGTCCTGACCAGCCATCACAGGCTTCTGGGTGTGGTCGCCCTCGCCCCGGCAAACTCATGCGTCAAACCGCCGAACCGTCGGTCGTGGGCCCCCCCGGTGCCGACACCGCGCCGTGTGTAAACCCCATGTGAACGTGCCGTCAAACGAAGCCTCGGCGCGAAGGGGCGACCACAGGCAGTAACAGCAGTTAGCATTTGTAGAACGCATCGGGGGGTCGGTGCAGGGCGATGCTGTCCGACATTGCCCGGGCACCCTCGATATAGAGGAAGGCTTCTTCGTAATGTCCCTGCAACTCACGCCGCATTTTGAGAATGTGCAAGCCCATTACGACCTTTCCGACGATTTTTTCCGGCTGTTCCTCGACCCCACTCAGACATACAGCTGCGCATACTTTGAGCGCGACGACATGACGCTGCATGAGGCGCAGCTCGCCAAGGTGGACTTGGCGCTGGGCAAGCTGAACCTCGAGCCCGGGATGACCTTGCTGGACATCGGCTGCGGCTGGGGCGCCACCATGCGACGAGCCATTGAGAAATACGACGTCAATGTGGTCGGTCTGACGTTGTCAGAGAACCAGGCCACTCACGTCCAGAAAAAGTTCGACGAACTGGACACTTCCCGCTCCCGGCGAGTGCTGCTGGAAGGCTGGGAGAAGTTCCACGAGCCCGTCGACCGGATCGTCTCCATCGGCGCCTTCGAACACTTCGGCCGCCACCGCTTTCGCCGTTTCTTCAAGGCGGCTTATGAAGTTCTGCCCAGCGACGGCATCATGTTGCTGCACACCATCGTGCGGCCCACGATGCGAGAGGCCAGGGCCAAGGGCACGCCGTTGACCCGCGAAATCGTCCACTTCAGCCAGTTCATTCTGGCCGAGATCTTCCCCGGCGGCGACCTACCGACGCTTCCGGTGATCGAAGAGCACTCTGAAGCGGCGGGCTTCACGACGACCCGGATCCAGTCTCTTCAGCAGCACTACGCGCGGACCCTGGAAATCTGGGCCGACGCGCTCGAGGCCAATAAGGACCAGGCGATCGCGATCCAGTCAGAGAAGGTCTACGACCGCTATATGAAGTACCTGACCGGCTGTGCGAAACTGTTCCGCCAGGGTTACACCGACATCGACCAGTTCACCATGGCGAAGTAACCGAAGGCCTTTAGTACGCGTAGAAACCCTGACCGGATTTCTTGCCCAACAAACCCGCTTCAACCATCCGAAGCAGTAGCGGCGGTGGGCCGAAGTGCGGTTCTTTGAATTCCTCGTACAACTTGTCCGCGATCAGCTTGAGGGTGTCCAGGCCAACGAGATCGGACAGCTTGAGTGGGCCCATCGGGTGCGACAGACCGGCCACGACGGCCTTGTCGACGTCCTCGACGGTGGCAAACCCCGCCTCCACCATCCGGATCGCCGAGAGCAGATACGGTACCAGCAGCGCGTTCACCACGAAGCCGGAACGGTCGGAGCAACGCACGACCTGTTTGCCCAGCACCGCACTGGCAAACTCCTCGACGCGTGCGGCGGCACCCTCGTCGGTCACCAGGGTGCTGACCAACTCGACCAGCGGCAGCACCGGAACCGGGTTGAAGAAGTGCAGACCTAGCACCCGCTGCGGATTCTTGGTGGCGGCGGCGATTTTCATGATGGGGATGCTGGAAGTGTTCGACGCCAGCACGGCGTCGGGGTCGGTGACCACCCGGTCCAACTCAGCGAAGATGCCGGCTTTCACCGTCTCGTCCTCGACAATGGCCTCGATCACCAGTTGCCGATCGGCCAAGTCACTGAGATCGGTGGTGAACGTCAACAGACTCAGGGCATGGTCGCGCTCCCGCTCGGTGACTTTGCCGGCGCTGACACCCCGCTCCAACGACTTGACAATGCGGTTGCGTCCCGAGGTGATCAGCGCCTCGGTGGTCTCGAACACCGTCACGCCGACGCCCGCTCGTACGGACACCTCGGCGATGCCGGAACCCATTTGTCCGGCCCCGACAACGCCTACCCGCTGAATTGCTGCGTCGCTCACTGTTTATCTCCAGAGTCGTCCAGGTATCGAATTGCCGTGCATCGCAATAGGCCCCGCCCAGGGTGGCTGGGCGGGGCCTATGCTACTTCAGCGCGAGCCGGGGGTCGCCCGACTCAGCACTGGTCTTACGCGCGAGCAGATGCAGCATCGCGTTGGGCTGCAAGCGTGCGATTCCGCGGCTGCTCGGCAGCTCACTCAGTGAAACTGACCCTCTTCGGTCGAGCCCGCCAGAGCGGTCGTCGACGAGGTCGGGTCCACGGTGGTGGCGATGCGGTCGAAGTAACCGGCGCCCACCTCGCGCTGGTGCTTGGTGGCGGTGTAGCCACGCTTCTCGGCGGCGAACTCCCGCTCCTGCAACTCGACGTAGGCGCTCATCTGGTTGCGGGCGTACCCGTAGGCCAGATCGAACATCGAGTAGTTCAGCGCGTGGAAGCCGGCCAGCGTAATGAACTGAAACTTGAAGCCCATCGCACCCAGCTCCTTCTGGAACTTCGCGATCGTGTCGTCGTCCAGATGCTGCTTCCAGTTGAACGACGGCGAGCAGTTGTAGGCCAGCATCTGGTCCGGGAACTCGGACTTGACGCCCTCGGCGAACTTCTTGGCCAACGCGAGGTCGGGAGTACCGGTCTCCATCCAGATCAGGTCGGCGTACGGCGCGTAGGCCTTGGCGCGGGCGATGCAGGGCTCCAGGCCGTTCTTGATCCGGTAGAAGCCCTCGTTGGTGCGCTCGCCATTGATGAACGGACGGTCCCGCTCGTCGACATCGGAGGTGATCAGCGTGGCAGCCTCGGCGTCGGTACGCGCAATGACGACCGTCGGAACGTCGGCGACGTCAGCCGCCAAGCGGGCCGAGGTCAGGGTGCGGATGTGCTGCTGGGTGGGAATGAGCACCTTGCCACCCAGGTGGCCACACTTCTTCTCCGAGGCCAGCTGGTCCTCCCAGTGCGAACCAGCAACACCGGCGGCGATCATCGCCTTTTGCAGCTCGTAGACGTTGAGGGCACCACCGAAGCCGGCCTCGCCGTCGGCGACGATCGGCGCCAGCCAGTTCTGCACGGAGCGGTCGCCCTCCACCTTGGCGATCTCGTCGGCGCGAAGCAGCGCGTTGTTGATGCGACGCACGACCTGCGGCACCGAGTTGGCCGGGTAAAGGCTCTGGTCGGGGTAGGTGTGGCCGGAGAGGTTGGCGTCGCCGGCGACCTGCCAACCGGACAGGTAGATGGCCTTGAGGCCGGCCCGAACCTGCTGGACGGCCATGTTGCCGGTCAGCGCGCCCAGCGCGTTCACGAAGTCCATCTCGTGCAGCTGCTCCCAGAGCACCTCGGCGCCCCGGCGGGCCAGGGTGTACTCCTCGACGACGTGGCCTTGCAGCGCCACGACATCCTGCGGCGAGTAGGTGCGGCTCACGCCCTTCCAGCGGGGGTTGTGGTCCCAGTCGTGCTGGATCTGCTCTGCGCTCTTTGGGGTGCCAACGACAGACATGTGGCTGCTCCTTCGGTCATTCCTGGGAAATCAGGACTGAGTTGCGTGTGGTTGTGTCGAGCGCACCGCCTTCCGGGCGGATGCTAAGTTCTCGACTTCACTGGTGTGCTAACACCGACGATGGCACAGCACATTCCTGCTGGTCCACCCATTTCGGTTGCAAATTTCGGCTATGACTTCTGGTCATTTTGCGAAGTTTGCGAAACCGCAAATTTACTGAACCGGTTCAGAAGCTACCGAACGGTAACAAGAACCGCAGGTCAACGGGGATTTAACAGAACGCTTGTCCGGTTAGAGAGCGAAGAGCGCCGCAACGGCTTTCGTCTCGTCGCCGACCGCATATGTGAGCGTTGTAACAGCCCGGTCAACCATGCCGGGACCGAACTTCTCCGTCGAACCGGCCGGGTGAACGTGGGAGATGATCTCCAGCTTGTCGCCCAGCGCAACCGGCGCCTCGTGTTCGATGGTCACCCGTAGCGGCCCAGCCATTAGTTCGGTGTGCGACGCCAGGTAGTCCTCGATGACGCTCCAATAGACCGAATTGTTCATGTGGTCGAACAGGTCGATGTCGGTGACGCGGACGGGGAATTCGTGGACCTCAGTGGCGTCATCGCGGTCGCCCGGCTTCAGATAACCCTTCCACCGCAGCCGGTTCACCGAAGTGGTCTTGTGCAGACCCGCCAGGAAGTCGTCGGAGATCCGCGACGGCATCTCGGTTTCCTTGTTGACGTGAATCCAAAAGGCTTCGGACTCGATCAACCCGCCGTTGCGGCCGTCGATGCGCACCCGCATCTCACACCACCGGTTCGAGGTGCCCGAGCACCAGCGTCGACATCGCAGCATGTCCTGGTACTCGATGGGGCGGATGAGATCCACCATGGTCCGTCGGACAATCCACAGCGGATGCGTCTCCTCGAAACCCATCTCGCGCAGCTGATCCTGGCCGATGTCCTGGATATGCCGGCACGCCGCATCCAAGCGCAACCGTCCCGTCCGGTCGATGTCGCCGACGCGCAGCGGCCACTCACGACCGAAGACATCGGGGTTACCGTCAGGCACGGGCATCAATTGTTTGTCCAGGCTCACCGCACCGCTCCCCGTTTCCTTCCCCTTGTGTGCCCCAGGTGTACCTAGAGACTCGATGCGAATCATGCCAACGACACCCCCCAAAACCAAACCTCCGACCGGCCCGTAGAGCGGTGCCAAGCTTGCAAAGCAACCCTTCGCAACACCGGGTACGCTGCGTTAAGTGTCCAAAACGTTCGTTGGCGCGCGCGTCCGTCAGCTCCGCAGCGAGCGCGGATTCAGCCAGGCCGCGTTGGCGCAGATGCTGGATATCTCGCCGAGCTATCTCAACCAGATCGAGCACGACGTCCGCCCGCTGACAGTGGCCGTGCTGCTGCGGATCAACGAAGTGTTCGGCGTCGACGCGACCTTTTTCGCCTCCCAGGACGACACCCGCTTGGTCGCCGAGCTGCGGGAAGTGACGATGGATCGCGATCTCGGCGTCGACGTCGACCCCACCGAGCTCGCCGAGATTGTCAACGCTCACCCGAGCCTGGCCCGTGCGGTGGTGAACTTGCACCGGCGCTACCGGATCACCACCGCGCAACTGGCCGCCGCCACCGAGGAGCGGTACTTCGACGGCAGCAGCGGCAGTGGTTCGATCACCATGCCCCACGAAGAGGTGCGCGACTACTTCTACGAGCGCCAGAACTACCTGCACGAACTCGACACCGCCGCCGAAGACCTGACGGTCAAGATGCGGATGCATCACGGCGACCTGGCCCGCGAGCTGACCCGCAGGCTCACCGAGGTACATGGCGTGCACATCACCAGGCGCATCGACCTCGGCGACTCGGTACTGCATCGCTACGACCCCAACAGCAAGACGTTGGAGATCAGCAACCACCTCGCTTCGGGGCAACAGGTGTTCAAGATGGCCGCCGAATTGGCCTATCTGGAGTACGGCGATCTGATCGACAGCCTGGTCGAAGACGGCAAGTTCACCAGCGCCGAGTCCCGCACGCTGGCACGGTTGGGACTGGCGAATTACTTTGCCGCGGCCACGGTATTGCCCTACCGCCAGTTCCACGACGTCGCCGAGAACTTCCGTTACGACGTCGAGCGTCTGTCGGCGTTCTACGCGGTGAGCTTCGAGACCATCGCGCACCGGCTGTCGACGTTGCAACGCCCTACCATGCGGGGCGTGCCATTATCGTTCGTCCGGGTCGACCGGGCCGGAAACATGTCAAAACGTCAGTCGGCCACCGGTTTTCACTTCTCCTCCACTGGCGGCACCTGCCCGCTGTGGAACGTCTACGAGACTTTCGCCAACCCCGGCAAGATCCTGGTGCAGATCGCCCAGATGCCCGACGGACGCAACTACATGTGGGTGGCCCGTACGGTCGAGCGGCGCGCTGCCCGGTATGGTCAACCCGGTAAAACCTTCGCGATCGGGCTTGGCTGCGAACTTCGCCACGCACACCGACTCGTCTACTCGGAAGGACTGGACTTGT
Organism: Mycobacterium sp.; assembly: GCA_032162865.1. GTDB lineage: Bacteria > Actinomycetota > Actinomycetes > Mycobacteriales > Mycobacteriaceae > Mycobacterium. The sequence continues at coordinate 22,931 of JAVROG010000019.1, forward strand.
CGGGGGATCCGAAAATTGCCGCCACACCGATCGGGGCGGGTTGCCGAGTCTGCGAGCGCGACAACTGCCCGCAACGGGCGTTTCCCGCGCTAGGGCGCGCGCTCGATCTCGACGAGCACCGCAGCACCGTGTCCCCCTATCTGGTGCAACAAGCATGACCGGCAACCAGAACGGTCAGGTCGCTCGCATACCGTCGGGCAAATTCCGCCAACTGGGTCCGATCAACTGGGTGCTGGCCAAGGCGGGCGCACGCACCGTCGGGGCGCCGGAAATGCATCTGTTCACCACGCTGGGTTACCGGCAGTCCTTGTTTTGGGCCTGGCTGATCTATGGCGCCCGACTGCTACGTGGACGGCTGCCGCGCATCGACACCGAATTGGTGATCCTGCGCGTCGCGCATCTGCGCAAATGCGAATACGAACTCCAGCACCACCGGCGGATCGCCCGTCAGGCCGGTCTGGACGCGCAGACCCAGGCCACGATCTTTGCCTGGCCGCAAGCTCCGGACGGCAACGGCCCCCGGCGGGTGCTCACTGCCCGCCAGCAGGCGCTGTTGCAGGCCACCGACGAGTTGATCGAAGACCGCTCCGTGACCGCCGAGACGTGGCACCGGCTGGCCGCTCATCTCAATCGGCCCCGGTTGATCGAATTCTGCATGCTGGCAACCCAATACGACGGGTTAGCCGCAACGATCACCGCTCTGGAGATCCCACTCGATCACCCGCGGTAGCTCAGAAATACAGGTTGGCCAGAACGGCCAGCGTCAGAGCCACCGGAAGAACCGGCAGACCGAACGCGAACGCCGACCAGCCGTTCTTTCGGCGCCATCGCATCAGCAGGCCACCGACAACCGCGCCGATCGCGAGCGCACCCGACAACAGCAAGACCGCCACACTCCACTGGCTCACCGTCATCAGGTCGTCGCCGACGGTGATGGCCACCAGCCAGAGGGCGTAGCCGGCCAGCAACCCGCCAATCGCGCCGATAACGGTCTCGGTTCGCATGCTTTAGAAGTTGATCATGTGACCGACCAAGCCGTGGAAGCACTCCTGGAGCGCCTCGGACATGGTCGGGTGCGTGTGGACGTTGCGGGCCAGTTCGGTTGCGGTCAGATCCCACTTCTGGGCCAGCGTGAGCTCGGGCAGCAGTTCGGACACGTCATGGCCGATAAGGTGCCCACCGATCAACTCGCCGTACTTCGCGTCGGCGATCAGCTTGACGAAACCACTGGGGTCCCCCATGCCGTGCGCCTTCGCGTTGGCGGTGAACGGGAACTTGGCCACCACCACGTCATAGCCTTCTTCGCGGGCCTGCTCCTCGGTGAGCCCGAAGCTGGCGACCTGCGGCTGGCAGAACGTCGCCCGCGGCATCATGCGGTAGTCACCGAGCGCCAAAGTCTCTGCGCCCGCGATGGTTTCGGCCGCCACCACACCCTGGGCCTCGGCGACGTGGGCCAGCTGCAGCTTGCCGGTGACGTCGCCGATGGCGTAAATGTGGGGCGCGCTGGTCTGCATGTGCTCGCCGATGCCGATGGCCTTGCGGTCGGTCAGCGCAACCCCGGCCTTGTCCAGGCCATAGCCCTCGACATTGGGCGCAAACCCGATGGCCTGCAACACCTTTTCAGCCTTCAGCTCCTGCGACTTGCCGTCCTTGCTGACGGCGACGGTGACCTCGGAGCCATCGTCGGTGATGGACTCGACCTTGGTGCCGGTCAGAATCTTGACGCCGAGTTTCTTGAACTGTTTCTCGATCTCCTTGGACACGTCGGCGTCCTCGTTGGGTAGTGCGCGCGGCAGGAATTCCACGATGGTGACGTCGACGCCGTAATTCTTCAGCACGTAGCCGAACTCCATGCCGATGGCACCGGCTCCGGCGACGATGATCGACTTCGGCAGCTCCCGGGTCAGGATCTGCTTCTCGTAGGTCACCACGTTCTCCGACAGCGACGTGCCGGGGACCAGCCGGGTGCTGGCGCCGGTCGCGATGATGGCGTTGTCGAAAGTGATCTCCTGGGAACCGCCGTCGTCGTTGAGATCGACCGACAACGTGTGCGCGTCGGTGAACCTGCCGTACCCGTGGATCTCGGTGATCTTGTTCTTCTTCATCAGGAAGTGCACGCCGGCCACCCGGCCCTCGGCCACCTTGCGGCTGCGGTCGAACGCAACTCCGTAGTCGAAGGTGGCCTCACCGCTGATGCCGAAGACCTTGGCTTCCTGGGTGAAGATGTGCGCCAGCTCGGCGTTGCGCAGCAACGCCTTCGACGGGATGCAGCCGACATTGAGGCAGACACCGCCCCAATATTTCGGCTCGACGACTGCCGTACTCAACCCCAGCTGCGCGGCACGAATGGCTGCGACATACCCGCCGGGGCCCGCTCCGACAACGACGACGTCATAGTGAGAAGTCACGGTCCTTACCCTAATGGTCGGGTACGTGCGTAGCTCAAGCAGCTAATCCGGAATGACGCCGAGCACGCACGGTGTCGTCCCGCGGTCGCAGTAGTAGGACCCGTAGAGGGGAGCTGCGGCGCCGACGGAGGCAAACGGCGCCGACATCACCGCGATGGCCAGCGCCGCGATCAGAGGTTTGGCTTCCACCATCGCCAGAATCAGTCCGGCCACGGTGCAGGCCACGACGTAAACGAACGATGCGAACACCGGCGGCGTCTTGTCGATGGTGTGGAACCACCAGTAGTACAAGCTCAGCCCGAACACGGCGGCGAAAAACCACACGCCGAAGAGCACCAAGATGAGCTTCCACCACTTCAGGTAGAGATAGCGGCCGGGGACGGCAACCGGGCCGGGCGTGTCGGGCGCCGAATCCGCCGCGACGGCGGCGGATGGCGACGCTAGCGCGGGTTCCTGTTTTGATTCATTCGGCTGTCCGGCGGGTTTGGCGGCGGCTTTAGAGTCCTGGGCCGGCTCGCCGAGACCGACCAACGGGAGGAACGGTTGGGAATCCGTGTCGTCGAAGTTCGGCACGAACGGCACCGAGGGCTCGCCGGTGTCGAACTCAGGAACCAACGGCTCCTCGCCGGTGTCGAAGTCCGGCACGAATGGCTCGGTTCCCGGACTCGATTCCTGATCCTTTTCCTTCCTGTCAGCCACCGGAGACCACCCGCAGGGCGACCAGCATGCCGAACCAGCCGGGCGCCAGCGCGAGAATCGCCGCGCCGAGCATGGTCACCCAGCGGCGCCCGGAGAACAGGATCACCGACAAGCCGATCGCGCTGGGAATCCCGACCACCAACGCGATGACGACGACCGGACGCATTCCCGTATGGAGCATCAGACTGGTCGCCACGCCGAGCAACTGCCCGAGCGCGCTCCCGACGAGCATGCCGCTGGCCAGCAGCCACGCACGTGGGAGGGGAATCACGTTGTACGACCTTACTGGGCTACCGCTGCGGGGTCGGGCACGTTCCCGGCAACGGCGTTTTGTCGTCAAACTCGACGATATGGCCACGTGACGAAGGCCGTTCGCCGCGTTCATAGGCGGCGCCGGTGATGACTTGGACGTCGCGCAGCAGTTCCTTCTCGGCGTCGGAAAAGACCTTGCCGCGACTGACAAACCGCAGACCTTCGGGCGCTTCCAGGCTGAACCCGCCGCCTCGCCCAGGCACCACGTCGATGATGAGTTGATGGAACATTACCGGACCGTGCTGGTCCTGCAGTCGGCCCAACAGCGCGGCCGCAGCGGCGGTGATGAGCGCTCCCGGCGGAGCGCTGTCGCTCATGAAAGGCGCTCCCGTATCAGAAGAACCCGAGCGCCTGGTCG
>JAVROG010000020.1:0-15895 GCA_032162865.1 Mycobacterium sp.
CGTTGGCGCCTGCGTCGCGGAAGTGTGCACCGGCCACGGAGATCGCGTTGAATTTGGGCACCTCGGCAGCGCAGAACTCGATGGTGTCGGCGATCAGCCGCAGCGACGGCTCCGGCGGCCAGATCCATGTGCCGCGCGAGGCGTATTCCTTGAGGATGTCGTTCTGGATTGTCCCGGTGAGCTTGGCGCGCGGTATCCCTTTTCGCTCGGCGGCGGCGACGTAGAACGCCAACAGGATGGCCGCCGTGCCGTTGATCGTCATGCTGGTGCTCAGCTTGTCCAGCGGGATGCCGTCGAACAGGATCTCGAAGTCGGCGAGTGTGTCGACCGCGACGCCGACGCGGCCGACTTCCTCGCCGAAGTCCGGGTCATCGGAGTCGTAGCCGCACTGGGTCGGTAGATCGAGCGCAACCGACAGTCCGGTACCGCCCTGGTCGAGCAGGTAACGGTAGCGGCGATTGGACTCTTCGGCCGTGCCGAAGCCGGAATACTGCCGGAAGGTCCACAGCTTGCCGCGGTATCCGGACGCGAAATTACCCCGGGTGAAGGGGAACTCCCCTGGCGGTGGGGGCTCCGCTCGTCGATCCGCCGGGCCATACACCGGGGCGAGCGGGATGCCCGATGGGGTCTGGGCTACGTTATCCATCAGTGCATAACGTACTTGCAAAAAAAGAGAATGCCAATACCATAGTGTTGACCTGGGAGAATACCGCGTCGCGCGGGGGTCGGCGGCCAAGATTGGCTTCGTTTGGGCCGGTTTTAGGCGCAGAACGCGGCTATGACTGACGAGTCTGCGCTAAACCACGAAGACCGGCGAACCTATGCGCGGCAGAGAATCTCCCCGTTGGGGATCGCAAACCAGCCATCCGGGGCAGCCGCCCACTCCCGCCACGCCGCCGAGATATCTTCGAGCTCAGCGCTGGTCGCCAGCCCCGAGTTCACCAACTGGCGCGCCAGATCGGAGTGCAGAATGCGATCGGCCCACATTCCACCCCACCAGTCGCGGGTGTCGTCCGTCGCGTAGCACCACATGCTGCCGGTCGGCGTGATGTCGACGATGCCGGCCTGCCGCGCCCACGACAGCAGGCGCCGCCCAGCATCCGGTTCGCCGCCATTCGCGCGAGCGGCCCGTTGGTACAGCTCCAGCCAACGGTCCAGCGGCGCAAGCCGCGGATACCAGATGAAGCCGGCGTAGTCGGCGTCGCGAACTGCAACGACTCCACCCGGGACGCATACCCGGCGCATCTCCCGCAGCGCCTGCACCGGATCGGCCACGTGCTGCAGCACCTGATGGGCATGAACGACATCGAACGCATCGTCGGGAAAGTCGAGCGCATGAACGTCGGCGGTGACAAACGAGACATTCGCCGCGCTGCGCCGTTGCGCCTCGGCGCGGGCCAGATTCAAGGCCTCATCGGTGATTTCGACGGCGGTCACCGATCCCGGTGCTACGCGGGCAGCGAGGTCCACGGTGATCGTCCCTGGGCCGCAACCGATATCGAGCACGGACAGGCCCGGCCGCAGATAGGTCAACAGATAGCCGGCGGAATCCTGCGCCGTCCGTCGCCGGTGACCGCGTAAGACCGACTCGTGATGCCCATGGGTGTAGATGGCTCGAGGTTGCTCACTCACGGTTGTCAGCCTAACGGCCCGTCCGTATTTTGAGATAGTCATCTCATATATTGAGAACTAGTTGACCGGCACCTTGAGAATCGGACGGTCGACGCCGGCACCGGGACCATCGAAATGCCACCACTCCCCCGAATAGACGGTCAATCCCCCGTAGCTCATCGCATCACGCAGACGTTTGCGGTTGGCTTGGGCTTCGACGCTGACCCCGTCGGTCGCGAAAGCATTTGCACGCGAGGAGAAGTCATCGAAATCGGTGCCCATGTCAGCCAGGCAGGTGCCGTTCACCAGACGCTCAGACGGGCACTGCGGTTGCGCACCGCCGTACGTCACGTCGACGGATCGTCCCGCCTCGTGGCTGCGTGCGTACTGACCGGGACGTGCCACCCAGGCCGGGTTCGGGACCACCTGGAACATCTTGACCTGGACTTCGTGCGGCCGATAACAGTCCCAGAAGACCAGCACCTGGCCCTGCGGGCGCAGCGCAGTCGCGGCCGCAGAAAGGCCCGGCGCCATCGATTGATGCACGAGGCACCGCGCGTCGGCGGGGTATAGCTGCGTTTTGGTGAAGTTGTTCGTCGTTGCGTAGCGCAGGTCGATGATGGCGTCCCAAACCACGGTCCGGACGTCGACGAATCCGGCCTCCCGCGCCGCGTCGCTCACCGGCGGTACGTCGGGGCTAGACGCGGCAACAGCAGCGGGACCCGCGACCACGACAAGCCCGACGGCGAGCACAGCCAGACACAGGCGCTTTACCGGATGCATCTGACCATTGTCCCGGCTGATCGGCACGCGAAGCGGGAGCGCCGCGGTGTGGGCTTGCCAGAGGGCCCACTATTCCCCGCTGTTCCCCTGCTATGCCCGCGCTATTTCAAGGCAACTTTTTCCGCGACCGGGTCGGGTTCAGGCGCTTCGCCGAATCGGGCCAAGACCAGCGTTGCCGCCACGGCAATGGCGAATCCCGCGACCACCATCCACCCCAGGCCCTCCCGAGTGCGGTCACCGAACCAAACCACTCCGATGAGCGCAGGCGCGATGGTTTCACCGACGACCATCCCGGCGACGGCGGTGGTCACCGATCCCCGCTGCAAGGCGGAGGTAAGCAGCAAAAACCCGGCGGCGCCGCCGGCGGCCGCCGCGTATAGGGCTGGGTGGGTGTAGAAGGCGGCTTTACGGAGATCCATCGAGTCGATCAAGCGCACGCCAACCTCCACGACGCCGAAGCCGGTTCCCGCACTCAGTCCCAGCACGAGCGCGCGCGAGCGGTCGCCTAGGCGGCCGCCCAAGGTGCCGGCGACGAAAATCGCCACCACCACGCCCCACAGCGCCCACTTGAGCCCTCCGGGCCCGTGCCGCGAGCCCTCCGGTCCGGCGGCAATTCCGAGCAGGGCCAGCCCCGCGCAGATCACGACCACGGCCGTCCACTCCACCGGCGACAACCGCGCCGATAGCAGCCACGCGGCGACAATGGCGGTGACCGCGATTGAGGCGGCCAACGCCGCGGCCACCACGTAGATAGGCACCAAGCGCAACGCCATCACCTGCAAGGCAAAACCCAAGCCGTCCAGACCGATGCCCAGCAGGTAGCGCCACTGCCGGAGGGCACGCATCAACAGCACCGCATCGACACCCGATTTGCTGCCGGCTTCCACCGACCGAGCCGCGGCGGCCTGAAACACCGAGGCCGTTCCGTAACACAACGAACAACCCAGAGCCAGCAGGAATCCGATCAGCACATACCGACGATACGAGTCGATTGCGCGCTATCCGTTAAAACGCTGAAACGATCGCCCGGCAGGGCCTTAACCGAGGCGCTCCGTCGCTGTCTGAAGAACAATCCGGGCGATCTGGTCGGCCGGTTCGAGCCCCACCACGCCGATGGAGACCACCGCTTGTTGGCGGGGTTAGAGTCGCGACGTGCCCAAAATCAATGCCTCATCGGTGGAGGAGCACCGCGAGCAAGTCCAACGGCGTGTATACGAGGCATTCGCCACGCTTATGGCCGAGCAGAGCTTCGACGCGATCACCATGGCCAAGCTCGCGGCGGCGGCAGGCATCGGGCGCACCGCGATCTACCACCACTTCGCCGACAAAGAGGCGGTGGTAGTCGCGTTCGCATCGCACGAGACGAGCCGCTACATCGACGGACTGCAGGCCGACTTGGCCGATGTAGACGACCCGGTTGACCGCCTGGCCATCTACATCAGGCATCAACTCAACGCCAGCGAACAATTTCACATGGGGCTGGGCCCTCAGCTTTACGGTGCACTGTCGCACGCCACCATGCGCGCCATCCGCGAACACGTGGTCGCCATCGAAGACGTGTTGCGCGACATCCTGACCGACGGTGTGTCCACCGGAAAGTTCGTCATCGACAACGAAGCCGCCACGATGTCGCTGATCCACGCCTGCCTTGGCCCGCGCGATCTACCGACGCCAGAGATCGAGCGATTTGTGCTGCGTGCACTAGGGGCGGAACGGTAGCGCAAGACATCCACGCGGGGCTGTGCTACTTTTTGACAGATTGTCAGAATCGTATTGACATATTGTCCAGAGTTGTTGACGCCCTAGCCGACCCTTGGAGCAGTGATGTCATCAAGTGCCGCCCAGGCCGTCAAGCCGCTCTCGGTAGCGATGAAGGAAGGCTCGACCGCAGAGCACGAAGCCGCCGAGCATTCGCCCTATGTGTCCGAACTACTTTCCGGCCGCATCAACCGTCAGGGATACGCCGACTACCTGCTACGGCTGCGCCTGGTCTACGAATCATTGGAAGCAGCGGTGCGAGACCTTCACGACGACCCGTTGGTCGCCGCGGTTTACGACCCGGCGCTGGAGCGGTTGGCCGCCCTCGAGTCCGACATCGACTACTGGGCACCCGGCGCCGCGCGCGATATCGACTCACCCGCGGCCTTGGCCTACCGCGATCGGCTCGTCGGCGCCTCCTGGGGCGGTGCGCTGGTGGCTCACCACTACACCCGCTACCTGGGCGATCTCTCCGGCGGCCAGGCCATCGGCAAGATCCTCGACCGCACCTTCGGCCTCGACGGCGCCGGCCTGGCGTTCTACGACTTCCCGGTGCGGGCCAAGCCGTACAAGGACGCCTACCGGGCCCGCCTCGACAACCTCGACCTCAACGCCGACCAAATCGATCGCGCCGTTGACGAGGTGAAGATCGCCTTCAACATGAACCAGGCGTTGTTCAACGAACTCGCCGGGAACCTGTCCGCCTACCAGCGCTGACTTGGACGCGGACGATCCAACAGGGGTGTAGGCGCCCGGCGAGAGCCACTTAGCCCAGTACCCGCACGGGCACGGTATGCCAGCCGATGACATTGGTCATGGCCACCCGCTTCAGTCCCTGCCGCTCAATCTCGTAGCGCGGCATGTAATCCAGCAGCTTGTCCAAGGCCAGCCCGCTCTCCATTCGAGCCAGCGCAGCACCCAGACAACTGTGCACCCCATACCCCATAGCCAGGTTCTGCGCCTGGCTGCGGTCCCGGCTGATGTCGAACGTGTCGGCGTCGGAGAATGCCCGCTCGTCCCTGTTAGCCGAACCCACGCACAGCAGGACCGGATTTCCAGCGGGGATCGTAGTGCCATGTAGTTCAACATCTTTCATGCTGTACCGCACCAGGTACTGCGCCGGCGCCTCCCACCGCAACAACTCCTCCACCGCTGCGGAAATCCGACTGCGGTCATCGAGCAACATCTGCCATTGATCGGGATGCTCGCCGAAGGTGACCACCGCGTTGCCCACCAATTTGGTGACCGTCTCCGCGCCGGCCCCGCCCAACATCGATGCGAAGCCGGCGATCTCGACATCATCGAGCTTGGTCGCGGCGCCGTCGCGCTCGACTTCGACGGCGATCAGATCGCTGATCATGTCGTCCTGCGGATCGGCGTGCCGCTCCTGAATGATGTTGTAGTACATCAGTCCGGTCTCCATACCGGCCTGAATACCCTCTTCGGGCATCTCGACCTTTCCAAACTCCCGCGCAAGCTGCTTGTCCAACAGAAGCCGAACCGTCTGTCGGAGCTCTGCAGGCACGCCAAGCATCTGAGTAATCACCTCGACGGGAAATAGCGCCGAAAAGTCTTGCACCACATCGAATGAATCGGGATCTGCCGCCGCCAGAAATCGATCAATCTGTTCGACGACCAGTTGTCGCTGGCGCTCGATGGCTCGCGGGGTGAACACCTTGTTCACGAGGCTGCGCATCCGACGGTGTTCTGGCGGATCCATCATGATGATCAACGGGGGCACCGGATTACCCGACTGAACCATCTCCAAATCCACTCCGCGCGACGACGAGAAGGTCGCGGCGTCTTTGATGGCGGTCGCGACATCGGCGTGCCGGGTAAGTGCGTAAAAATCGTAGTTCTCGTTGTAATAGACCGGCGCCTCGTCACGCATGCACCGGTATGTGTCGTAGGGGTCGTTGAAGAAGTCGTCGGAAAACGGGTCGAAAACGACTCTCGAAGCGGTCAACTTTCCTCCTGGACCTGTGGGCACACCTAGGACAAACCGGCGGCGGCACGGATCTGCCGGCGAGCCGCCCCGCGGCGAGTATCTGGGAACATGTAGTGGCTCAACGCAGTTCGCGCGATTGCACCAGCAAGATCACGGGGAGCCACCGCGGCGGCGAAGCCGTCCTCGCGGGCGCATTGCTTGAGCACCACCATCAAGCCATCAGCGATCATGGGTAATGCCCTGGCCATTTGTTCGTAGGCGAAGCCCGGCTCCAGGTCGAGTTGACGCCCGGGTGGCTGGTCCTCGACAAAGGTCGCAACGACATCGACCGCGGCTTGCAGCCGCGCGACCCCGGTGACCCCGAGCATCGCCTTTTCCATTGCTGCATCAAAACGCCGGCGCTCCTGCTTTCCCAGCGCATCGATCAGGTCCTCTTTGGACGCGAAGTACCGGTAGATCGTCGGCCGGGATACCCCGGCCAGAGCCGCCACATCAGACAACGACAACTTCCGCGCGCCCATCCTGAGCACGAGTCGTCTGGCCGCGTCGAGTATTCGATCGGCCAAATCTCGGTAATCTGAACCGGATTGGTGCGGTTCGGCAACTGGCATCACAAGTCCCCCGGCTACCCGGCCGCCACCGGTTCGAGCCGGCCGATCTCACGCAGCCACGGGATCAGCAGTCGCAATCCGTCGTCGAACGACATCGGGTCATAACCCAGTCGCCGGGTGGTGAGATTGTCGGCCGATCTGGGCTTGCGGACATCCTTGGCCGCGGCTGCGGCGATGGCCATCAGCGTGGGCCCGAATTCGGCGGTCAGGGTCTCCGGATCGGTGCGGTAATCGAGATCCTCGACGCGGTGGTCAATTCCGGCGATCTCGCAAGCACGGTTGATACCGGCGGCGGTGGTGATATTCGCCTGCGGCTGGCCGATCAACAGGTAGCGCTCTCCGGCAGCGCCTCGGTCCAGGGCCGCGATCGAACCCCTTGCCACATCCCTGCCGGACACCCAGGTCACCGGAAATGCAAGATAGCGCTTGATCTTTCCGCGCATGCCGGCCAGCAACACTCTGTTGAAACTGGTCCGGTGCAGAGCTCTCGCCACGACGAGGCCTGGACCGAAAATTGCGCCCGGGTGGCAGGTCAGCACGTCCTGCCCCGAGGCCGCACGCCGGTGGGCTTCGAGAAAGGCGGCCAGCTTGGTGACGGTATAGGGGTCGTTCGGTGGGTTTTCCAGAACCGGAGCCTCTTCGAAGTCGAGATCGGTGTTCATGTTGATGAAAGTGGCCGTACTCAGAGCGACAACGCGACGCATCCCCCGGGCCTTCGCAGCATCCAGCACGTTGGTGGTGCCGACCAAATTGACGGCCTTGAAGTCTCCGAGATCCTGACTGGCTCCGCCCAGCAGGGCCGCACAGTGGATAGCCGCCTCGGCGCCCTGCGTCGCACGCAGCACATCGTCGGCATCGCTGATGTCACCCTGGACCAGTTCGACGCCGATCCCGGCCAGCGCTGTGGCCTCGTCCGGATTGCGAACCAGCGCGCGGACATGGTCGCCGCGCTCGATCAATTGTTCGCAGACGTTGCCGCCGGTCTGGCCGGTGGCACCGGTGACGAAAATCGTGCTGGCCATGATTCGCACCTCTCGATTACAGATACAACAAAATTAGTAAGGATTGTAATATCTGAACTGCTGATACCCTACACTTTAATAGTGGCACTGGATCCGGCGAGCATACTTCTGACGGACCGCGTCGCCGTTGTCACCGGGGGCGGCGCAGGCATCGGCCGTGGCATCGCCGCGGGCTTGAAGGCATTCGGCGCACGGGTGGCGATATGGGAACGCAACCCCGAATCATGCGCGTCGGCAGCCGATGAGATCGGCGCACTGGGCATCGCTACCGACGTCCGGGACAGTGCCGCGGTCGATGCCGCACTCGCACAGACCGCAGCCGAACTGGGGCCGGTCACGATCCTGGTCAACAATGCCGGCGGAGTCTTCTGGTCGGGAATCCTCGACACGAGTGAGAACGGCTGGGACGCCCTCTACAAGTCCAACCTGCGCCACGTATACCTGTGCACTCAGCGGGTGGCTCGCGGCCTCGTCGAACAGAAATTGACCGGCAGCATCATCAGCGTCACCTCGATCGAAGGCGTTCGCGCCGCACCGGGTTTCGCAACCTACGCGGCGGCAAAGGCTGGGGTGATCAACTACACCAAAACCGCGGCCCTCGAACTCGCACCGCATGGCATCCGGGTGAACGCTCTCGCGCCCGATATCACGTTGACGGAGGGGATGATGCAAGTTGCCCCACCCGGGTCAGAAGAACGGTTCGGCCTCGTAGTTCCGATGGGGCGTGCCGGTCATGTCGACGAAATGGCTGGGGCCGCAGTATTTCTCGCCTCTGACATGGCGAGCTACATCACCGGGCAAACAATCCATGTCGACGGCGGCACCCACGCCGCCAGTGGCTGGTACCACCATCCGGAGACCGGCGCCTACGCGCTGGGCCCGACGAGCGGCTAGTGGCGATCGCAAGCCCGGCGCCGGGTGGAGCGGGTCGGCACCACTACACAAAGGGGGAAGCACATGCCTCGCATCGCACCGATCCCGATGGATCAGCTGAGTACACATTCGCGACAGATCGTGGAGGCAGGCGTCGCCGACGGTCGCTACGCCACGCCAGTCCCGTTGCAGATTTTTGCCTATCGCAGTGCACAACTCGCCCAGGTGGACATGGCTCGGACCCATCTCGGCGCCGACACTCTCCTCGGTCGCCGGTTACTGGAACTATTGCGCATACGCAGCGCGCAGCTGGGCGAATGCCAGCCTTGTAGGCAGTCACGCAAGGACGATTCGATCACCGACGAGGACGTCGCGTGCCTGATTGCACCCACGCACGGCTCTTTGACGGCGCAAGAGCAAGTGGCCGTGGAATTCCTCGACCGGCTGTCGGGCGACCACCACTCGATCGACGACGAGTTCTATCGAAGATTGGGCGAGCACTTCACCGCCGCCCAGATCATCGAATTGGGTTTCACCTGTGCTTCGGCGATGGGGCTGCACCGCTTCATCCACACTCTCGACGTCTACGGCGACTCGATACCCGTCATCGACTACTCCTCCGATCAGGTGGATTCGGCGCGGTGATGGTCGGCTCATGGAGCACGGCCGCGATCGCCTCGGGTGTGAGCCCGAGACCTCCCAGGCAGAAACGTTGGACACGCTCGCGGATGTCGCTGGGATCGCGATGCTCGGTTGCCCAGTGTCGTTCGATGTTGGCCCACACGACGCCCTGGATCGACAGCGCCTCACCGTCGGGATCGATGCCGCCGAATAGTCCCAGATCCTTTCCCCGCCTGAGTTGTTCGACAAGCGGCCGCAGCATTTCGCGGTAGGCGGGAGCCACGAGTTCCGGTGCGGCGAACATCAGATTCTGCGCCTCGACCGACATCTTGTGTAGATCGGAGCGGATCCGGCGGTTGAAGGCGAGGTCTAGCCGTCCGTCGATCCATGCTGACACCGCACGAACCGGATCGGATCGGTCCGCCATTCGCTGCTCGAGCCGCAATACCTCGGCGCGCGCCATTTCCAGGAATATCGCCGCGACCAGCTGGTCTTTGGAGTCGAAGTGACGGTAGAACGCCCGAGTGCTCAACTGCGTCCTGCGGAGCAGCGCAGCGATGGACAGCGCCTGAACTCCTTCCGTCCGAACGACTTCGGCGGCAGCGGACAGGATCGCAGCACGCAGTTGCGGATCAGGCTCGAGCTTTTTGCGCCCGCCGGCCCTGTTGGCCTCCACACCATCTGTAGCTACCACGGCATGATCACGCCGAGGCGTCGTAGGTGGAGATGTAATCGCTGAACGCAACATGCACCTTGTCCGGGGTCAACCCGTAATCAACCAGGTCATAGCTGTGGGTGCCATGCTGACCGGGCTTGTGCCCTTCTGCCCACTTTTGCACTCTCGCGCGCGCCGAATCGGTGAACGTGAGACCGAGCTTTTCGTAGCTGCGGGCGATCGTGTTGATCGGGTCGGTTTGCAGGTCGGCGAAGGAAACGTCCACAAAACGGTCGTCGCCGAATTTCCTGCGGAATTCCATGGCACGTCGCATGCCTTCGGCCCACCAAGCCAGTTGCTCGGCACCGAGTTCCTCCGGATCCCGCCGGTCGCTGCTCCAGCTCCGGACGTAGGCGATCAGACTGCAGACCGAACCCAACACCTTTGCCGGATCACGATGACTCCAAAGGAATTTGGCATCCGGATACGCCTCCACGAAGGCTTCTAGCGCGAACATGTGTACCGGCGTGCGCAGATGCCACAGGTTCGGCTTGCAGTGCCACTGCAGCAGTTTCAACACATCGCGGTGGAATGTGTAGGTCTCTTTCATGTCGCTCTGCAACAACCATTCGACGTATCCCGGAACCCGCACCACACCGTCGAAGTGGAAGGTGCGGAAGCTCATGCCCATCAGGTCCTGACATTCCGTCGCGGATTCGGCATCGAAGCTGTTCATCGTTCGAAATTCGGGAAACATCTGGTCGATCATCGCTATGCCCTCGGCGGCTTGCGCGATCCGCGGATCGGCGTGCTGAGTCGCGGCCTCGGGCGGCGGGGTCGGCGCCTGGGATTCCCAGGTTCGCAATGACCTGAATTGTGGGTCATTAGAGACCAATTGGCCCAACGCGGTGGTGCCGGTGCGGGGCAGACCGAGGACGACGACCGGTCCTTCGACGACCTCGTCGGCGATCTCGGGATGCTGCTTGTAGGTGTCCACGATCTTGAGGCGCTGAATCAGGGCGTTACTGATGGTCGCGTGCTGCATGACCCGGCCGAGATCGTTGAGGTCGGCTTCGGTGTTCAACGCCGTGACGGTCCGGTCGAGACCCTCGCGGTAGTAGGAGGAACCGAAATCGTCGAGGTCGGCGGCGGCGCGCGCGCCGTCCTCCAGTTCGTCGGCGGAGAAGCTCATCTGCGGAACCTTTCGTAGACGGCGCGGCGACGGGCTTCGATGACCCTGGCACGCTCATCCGGGTTGGTCATGGTGGTGCCGGCCGGCAGCGCCGACACAGCGTCGCCGACCTTGACGACACGCGTGCTGGGGACTGGCGCGGACTCCGTTCGCACGCAACGCAGCAGCATCGCACCGTTGCTGTGCCCCGCGGTATCCAGCCAGTTCGCCACGCCCGGATCGGTCGCGGAAAGGACGAACCGGGCCATTCCATCTGAATCGATGACGGCCTGATGTCCGTTGAGACTGGACTGGTGGCGTCCGTAGTGAATTGTCTCCAACCAGGGATTCCCCAACGAGATGCTCCAGTACACTCCGACGGGCGGTTCGACCTCAAGAATCAGTGCCTCATCGGATTCGAGATCGAATCGTCCTATGACAGGCCGGTTTTCGGCCGCCGCGCCCATCTCGGTCATATCCATCGGCGGAATGAAGCCATTGGCCGGCGGCATGGCACCAAAGTCGAGGAAGAATTTGAGGTTGTCGTAGACGAAGTCCCCCAGCGCGTGAAGCTGCCGGGAAACCGAGACATCCAAGTCGATAGGACGGACGTCTGGCGCCACCTCGTCGCCGATGCGCTCGATGCGCAATCTCGCCGGCACCTCGGTGTCCCAGTCGTAGAAGAAGTTTCGTACGGTGAGCGTCGGGTGGTCACCTGCGAGCAGCAGCCAATTGCCGTCGCGCTCGTCGGCGGACAGGATCGCTTCAAAGTTCCCGTCGGCGTCGACCTCGAGATCGTCGACGAGCCGGTTGGCGGTTGCCGCCATGCCGTTCATGGTCTGCAAGCCGACGTATCGGGCCGTCCCCCGGTTGCCGAATAGTCGATAGGTCTCACCCGCCCGCAGGGTCGCGTTCAGGTAGACGCAGTCCGGGCATTCCATGCCCCAGGTGACGATGTCATCCATGCTGGCGCGATTGACCGCGAGAACCGGGTCTGGATCGACGCGCAGCGCCATGTCTGTGCCGACGGCCAGCAGCACCATCAGGTGACGCATCCCCGACCCCGAGTCGAGACGGTTTTTGTTGACGGGTGTGGACTGCACGAGCTGCCCGGCCGCGTTCAGACGCTCCAGCAGGTGCGCCCAGGAGTCCGAAAGGTCGGAGTCAGCCGCATCCCCTGCCGACAACGCTGCCTCGGCGATCGAGTGCGGCAGCCATGCCATCGGGTTCGTCCAGGCCGGTGGGGCCTCGTCGTCAGCCACGCAATCTCCCAGCCGGTTCCACTTCTGCCTAATTGAAAACGTTGTTTTCAATTGCAGGATTACCACCTATTGGAACGACTTGTCAACGATCAGCGGTCTGAGGTGAGGAGCTGGCCAACCAGAGAACGTCGGCAATTCGGCCGGTTGATAGCCCGCCTGACACGGACACCAACGCAACGCTGCGGCGAAACCACCCTCAGTTTCGCCGCAACGTTACGTTCGCGATCCGGTACGCAGCTAGCGCGTTACCGGAACATTCCAGTCCGGGTACGACGGCGGCCGGTCAAGGCTTCGTAGGTCGCGATGAAGATGATGGCCAGGCCAACTCCGATGAAGAACGGAATCCAGGCAAGTCCACCATTGGCATTCTGGTATCCGAAGTGGCTGGCTATCGCCGAGCCGAGCAATCCGCCCGCGGCGCCGAGCAGAACCGTCATGAGCATTCCGACGTTTTGCTTGCCGGGCATGACGAGTCGTGCCACCAAACCGATGATCGCTCCCACGACTAGCGCTAAGAGTATCGTTCCGATCATTTCAAGCTCCTATCCTTGCGGCGCCCCCGTCGGACACCCTCTGCAACTGCGGGTTCCCCAAATCGTCCGGCTTATAACACACATGTTCATTGCGTCGGGGCTCAATAACACGTTGCCGCAGAACCGTTTAGCTGGCGCCGGCCGAGGGTAATCCGCAAAAACACTCGACCCACGTCTACTAGAGAGCGGAGCACGTGAGCACCCACATCTGCCCCGCGTGCGGCTATCCCACGCTGAGCCCCGCCCTCTGCGCCTTTTGCTGCCCCGGTGAAGTGCGCTTTGGCAATCCGGCATTCGGGCAGATGTCCACCACGACCACCTTCACCCGCGGATCGGCGTGGTTGGCCGCTCAGGATTCTGCCGCTAATTCGTTTGCGCACGATCATATTTGGTCCGGTCCCGTAGCCAGCTAGCCAGCTAGCCACGATTATCCGGGCACGGCGAGCGCGATTCGCACGAAACTTCAAACGGCCTCCCACGCCGATATTGTTGCCCACCGTCGGTCGATACCGCCCGAGCAACAGCCCCTCCGGCGCGCTTTGTGCCAGCTGAGAATCGCCTGTCAGATGCGTATGTAGTCGCTCGTCTGCCTGCCTATCGCCCGTGGAGCGTGACAGTGTGCTCTTCGTGGGAGGGATGGGCACGTGGCATATCTGCTGACCCAGCCGCAGCTGATGGCGGCTGCGGCCGCGGATATCGCGACCCTTCACACCGCGATCAACGAGGCCACCGCGGCCGCGGCCAGCGGGACAACCGACATTGCGGCGATGGCTGGCGATGAGGTATCTGAGGCCATAAAAACCCTGTTCAACGGGTTCGCCGAGGAGGGCCAGGCGGTCATCGCGCAGGCAGCCTTATTTCACAGCGAGTTCGCCCAGGTGCTGGCCTCTGCCGGCAGCCTCTACACCAACGTAGAGACCGCCAACATGTCCGCGCTCACCGCACCATTGCGGTCGGCGGCGGCGAGTCTGCTGGGCAACAACTCCGCGCTCAACGCCACCGGCAACGGCGGCGGGCTGACCGCGATGGCTAAAGCAGCGCTGGCCAACTCCTACGTCACCTTGGTCATGGACGGCAGCGGGACGTCGATACCATCGGACGACTTCGTCAACAATGTCGTCGGCAAGTACCTCGGATCGACCCTGCCCGCCGGCGTTGTCCAAGCCCTCGCCCTGCCGGCGGGCGAATATCCCGATAGCGGCGTCAAGGATTTGACTTCGGACGTATCGATCGCCCGAGGCGTCACGATCCTGAGCAACGCGATCCAACAGCAACTCGCCGTGCCGGGCAACGGCGTGAACGTCGTGGCCTATTCGCAGAGTGCCAACATCGCTTCACTGGTAATGCAGCAGCTGGACCCAGCGGGCACACCCAGCTCACTGCCGATAAACTTTGTGCTCCTTGGCAATTCGATGAATCCTAACGGCGGCTGGGATGCGCGCTTCGCGGGCCTGAGTCTGCCTAGTTTGGGAATCACGGCTCTCGGCCCGGCCCCCAGCAATTCGTTCCCGACCCAGTCCTACACCATCGAATACGACGGCTGGGCCGACTTTCCGAGGTACCCGATCAATATTTTCTCCGACCTCAACGCACTTGCCGGCATGGTAACGGTGCACGAGACCTACGACATTCTCACGCCCGCACAAATAAATTCGGCGATCGTGTTGCCGACGCAGGGACCGACCACGACCACGTACTACATGATTCCGAGCCAGAACCTGCCACTGCTCGAGCCCTTGCGGTCCATCCCTTACGTCGGGAATCCCCTTGCGGACTTGGTCCAACCGGTACTGAGGCCAATCGTCAACTGGGGCTACGGCGACCCGAACTACGGCTGGTCCACCGGGCCGGCGAATGTGTTTACCCCCATTGGATTCTTGCCGCCACTGAGCGACACCCTGGCCCTGGGTCCGGCGGTGCTCAACGGGTTCCCGCAGGGGATCGCCGCGGCGAGCAACACCCTTTACGCCCAAGGACTTCCACAACTGCCGTCGCTGTCGGCCCTGTCGGACGCGCTGCTGTCTTCGTCGTCGGCACCACTGTCGCTGGCTATCGGGCCCGGGTCGATCACCGACGTTATCCACGGGCTACAGGCCGCGAACACCCAGATTGTCGGCGGGTCGACGAGTGCGTTCTCGACCGCCTACGCGACGCTGCTGCCGACGACGGATATCGCGACCGCGGCCCTGGTCTCGTTGCCGTCATATGACTTCAACCTGTTTCTGAACGGGATAGAGCAAATAGCCGACGGCCAGCCCTTGGAGGGGCTGATGAACGCGTTCGGCACTCCGGTCGCCGCCAACTTCGGACTGCTCCCGTTCCTGGCCGGCCTGGAAGTCGTAACCCTCGCGGAGGCGGTCGACACGATCGTGACCGGGACCCCGTATCCGAGTCCCTGACCGATACGCAAACCCGACCGCACAACGGTAGCGGCTCTTAGCTCGCCGCGCGGGGTGCGGCAGCACTGACCATGCCTGCCGCACCCCTCCGTAGCATCGTGTCAACTCACCGTGGAAGGCAGGCGAGCAACAGATGGCACGCTTTAGCAGCATCCTGTTCCCGCAAGGCGGTGCATCGACGGTTGACGCGGCGCCCGATTGCTTACCCGATTTGCACCTCGACGAAATCATCGCGGCGGTGACCGGCGGACATCGCGACGATCACATCGACCAGTTCTTCTACGTTCCGCTGCATGAGGTTTCCACCGTCGAGCACCGCCACCAGGTATTCCGAGATCTCGAACGTGATCAAACCCATCAACCAATACTGAATTTCGTCAACGGTATGCGAACAATGCGGCACCGACGTGACCGAGCGAAGGACCTTCGGCATCGGCTGCAACGACAGGGATGGTCCATCTACGCCGTTCAAACATATTGCGACACTGTGACATTGCTAAGCAGAGAGCTCGCTGCCGACCAGCCGACCTCTGCCGGGTTACGCGACTTTGCGCACTATGTGGCGGAATACGTCGAAAGCGACGCCTTCCGAAACCTGTTGAGCGACACCGAAGCTGTGCAGGTCGAACTGCGAAAGGTTCGCTACAA
>JAVROG010000021.1:0-4696 GCA_032162865.1 Mycobacterium sp.
ATCTTGACGAAATCCATTGTGGGGCGGGAGATATCGAGGAGATCCAAAGCCTTCGGGCCGGGAGCGGATCCCGCGCCGACGCGTTGCAGCTCGAGCCGCAGGATGTCGTAGGCGCCATTGTTGTAAACCACGGTGGTGACCTCGAGGTTCTCCCGCGCCTGCGTCCACAGACCCGAAATCGTGTACATCGCCGACCCGTCGGATTCCAGACACAGCACCGGCCGGTCGGGAGCGGCGACCGCGGCTCCCACCGCGGTCGGGATGCCATAGCCGATTGCCCCACCGGTCAGCGTCAGCCAATCATGGGCCGGTGCACCGGCGGTAGCCTGCGGCAGCGACAACCCCGAGGTGTTGGATTCGTCGACGACGATGGCGCGCTCTGGCAACAGCGCGCCGATCACCTCGGCCGCGGACGCCGACGTCAGGGCACCCGACGGCAACTGCGGACGCGACTCGCTGACCAACGGTGCCGTCGTCCCAGGTGCCACCTCCTCGGCCAACACCGCCAAAGCCAACCCGGCGCCGCTGCTTTCGGCGAGCACGTGCACCTCACACCCGGCCGGTACCAGGTCGCTGGGCATGCCCGGGTACGCGAAAAACGAGACGGGCGACTTGGCGCCCACCAGCACCAGATGCTTCACACCGTCCAGTTGCGCCGCGGCGGCCTCGGCGAAGTAACCCAGCCGCTCGACGGCAGGTAGACCGGCGCCACGCTCCAGCCGTGTCGGGAACGTCTCGCACAACACCCGAGCGCCGGTTGCCTCGGCGATCCGCGCGGCGGCGGCCAGCCCTGGACCGCGGGTAGCGTCGCCCCCGATCAGAATCATCGTGGGTTCGCCCGATCGCAGCACCTTGCCCACGGAACCATCGTCGGTGGCCGCCCCGGACCACGTCGTCGCAACCGGCTTGACCGGCTCGGCCCCCTCGGACCAGGAGGCATCCGCCGGCAGGATCAGCGTCGAGATCTGCGAACCGGACTTGCTCGCAGCGATGGCCTCGGCGGTGTCGGTCGCGACGTCGGCTGCGGCGACCGTGCGGCGCACCCAACCCGAGACGGTGCCGGCGACGGCGTCGATGTCGGATTCCAGTGGGGCGTCGTATTTTTTGTGATAGGTGGCGTGATCGCCGACGACCACCACCATCGGAACCCGGGCGCGGCGCGCGTTGTGCAGATTGGCCAGGCCGTTGCCGAGTCCGGGTCCCAGGTGCAGCAGCACGGCCGCCGGCCGGTCGGCGATCCGCGCGTATCCGTCGGCCGCGCCCGTGGCTACACCTTCGAAAAGGGTGAGCACGCCGCGCATTTGATCGACGGTGTCCAACGCCGCCACGAAGTGCATCTCCGACGTGCCGGGATTGGCGAAGCACACGTCGACGCCGCCGTCGACCAACGTGTTGATCAGAGCCTGCGCACCGTTCACGTGGCCACCTTTCGTTGAAGCCTGAACACCCGCTCGGCATTGTCGTGCAGGAAGTCTCGACGAGCCTCGTCGCTGAGCCCGAGATCGTCAAGACCCGCCAGCGCGTGTTCGTGGGAGATCATCGGATAATTTGTGCCGAACAACACTTTGCGTTGTCCGGTACCGGTTTTCATGAATCTGATGAGTTCTTCGGGCAACCGTTTGATGGTGTAGGCCGACGTGTCGATGTAGACGTTCTCGTGCTTGCGGGCCACGGCGACCATTTCCTCGGTCCACGGATAACCGACGTGACCGCACACGATCACCAGTTCAGGAAAGTCGAGGGCCACCTGGTCAATGTAGGGAATCGGGCGTCCCGTTTCCGACGGCCGCAACGGACCCGTGTGTCCGACCTGCGTGCAGAACGGCACCTCCGACTCGACGCATTGCGCGAACAGCGGATAGTAACGACGGTCGGTGGGCGGCGCGTTCCACAACCAGGGCACCACCCGGAGCCCGACGAACCCGTCGTCGACGCGGCGTCTGAGCTCGCGGACGGCTGCCATGGGGCGGTCCAGGTCGACGGTGGCAAGGCCGGCGAACCGGGTCGGGTGCGACTGCACCCAATCGGCGACCTCGTCGTTGGAGACCAGGTCCTGACCATTCGGCCCGAGCCAGGCACTCAGCAGACCGAACCGGACGTCGGCTTCGTCCATCGCCTGGATCGTGGCGTCGATCGGGATGTCGGTATCCGGCATGGAGCCACCCGTCCAGCGACGCAGCGACGCCAGCATCTCACTGTGGAGGAACCGTTGCGTCGGATGCTGCATCCACACATCAATCGTCATCGCGCTTTGACTTTAGACCGGGAGAACTACCCGGCTAATGCCGCCCGCGCAGCCGCCCCCGTCTGCCGTGCGTAACCACCACCGAACAGCACGACGTGCGCCAACAGCGGGAAAAGCTGATGCAGCCCCACGCGATTGCGCCACCCGGGTTTCAACGGATGCACGCGTTCATAGCCAGCCAGGACGGCATCGAGATGTGCACAGCCGAACAGCGCCAGCATCGCCAGGTCCGTTTCGCGATGACCCCCATACGCCGCCGGGTCAATCAAGACCACCCCATCGCGCGTCCACATCACGTTGCCGCTCCACAGATCCCCGTGCAACCGTGCCGGCGGGTCATCGTCGTCGAAGTTGCCAGCGCGGCAGCGAGTCATGACCGCGTCGATTGCGCCTCGCGTCGAAGCATCAAGCCGCGTCCCCGCGAGCTCGGTCATCGGCAGCAGCCGCTCTTCGGCGTAGAAGTCACCCCAGCGCCCGTGCTGGCGCAGTGACATCGGCAATGGCTGCGACAACGGACCGAAAAACCCCGGTCCGTCCCAGCCGTCGGGTCCCGCACCAAACGCCGGCGCACCCGCGTCATGCATGACGGCCAGCCGGCCGCCGAACACACGCGCCGCCTCGGCATTCGGACTCACCGAGTCAAGCCTCCGCAGCCTCAAGCTCGTCGCGTCGAAAGAAACCACGTCGGCACACCGAACACCGCCAACGACGCTCGAAAGCCAGCCCAACCCCGCGGCTTCCCAGGCATAATACCCATCCGGCGCGTCGGGATGTTGCTTGACGAAGTCGGTCAAGCGCTCACATGCGAAGCATGCACATCATCGGCCGGCCGCGCCTCGGTCTGCTCCTTTGCCCATCGATAATCCGGCTTGCCGGCCGGCGAGCGCTTCACCTCGTCGACGAACCAAAGACTGCGTGGCACTTTGTATCCCGCGATCTCCGAGCGTACGAAGCTATCCAGATCCGCCAGCGACGGCTGGGACCCTTCCCGGGCCTGCACCACGGCCGCCACGTGCTGGCCGTAACGCGGATCGGGCACCCCGACCACCAATGCGTCGAACACGTCGGGGTGACCCTTCAGCGCCGCCTCGACCTCTTCGGGGTAGATCTTCTCCCCGCCGCTGTTGATCGATACCGACCCGCGGCCCAGCATGGTGACGCTTCCGTCCTCTTCGACCAACGCGAAGTCACCCGGAATCGCATAGCGCACACCGTTGATGGTCTTGAACGTCTCGGCGGTCTTCTTCTCGTCCTTGTAGTAGCCGACCGGGATGTTGCCCTTTTTGGCGATGAAGCCACGCACGCCCGAGCCGGGCTGCACCTCGTTGCCCTCCTCGTCGAGGACGACGGTGCGGTGGTCGATGGTCACCCGCGGGCCTCCGCTGTGCGGAGCGTCCTTGGCAACGATGCTGGTACCGCCAAAACCCGTCTCCGAGGAACCAATTGAGTCGGTGATCACCCGATTCGGTAGCAGCTCAAGGAGTTTCTCCTTGATGCTCGGCGAGAACAGGGCCGCGGTGCTCGCGAGCAGGAACAGCGACGACAAATCGTATTCATTGCCGGCCTCCTGGTGCGCCAGCAGTGCATCCAGCAGCGGTCGCGCCATCGCGTCACCGGTGAAGAACAGCAGGTTCACCTTGTGCGTGTGAATCATCCGCCATACCTCGTCGGCGTTGAATTCCGGTGCCAGCACCGTGGTTTGGCCGGAGAACAGCGACATCCAGGTGGCCGACTGGGTGGCGCCGTGAATCATTGGCGGGATCGGGTAGCGAATCATCGGCGGATTCGCGGCGGCGGCCTTGGCCAGGTCGTACTCATCCTTGATGAATTCACCTGTCGCGAAATCGGTCCCACCGAACAGCACGCGATAGATGTCCTCATGGCGCCACATCACGCCCTTCGGGAAGCCCGTGGTGCCACCGGTGTAGAGCAGATAAATCGCGTCGGCACTTCGCTCACCCAGAAGTTCCTCGAAGTCGCGCTCGGGCGAACTGTCAGCGGTTGCCGAGTAGAACTCGACGCCACCGTAACGCTGGTAGTCGCCGTCCGAGCCGTCCTCGACCACCAGCACGGTCTTGACATTCGGGGTGTCCGGCAGCACGTTGGCGACCCGGTCCGAATACTGACGCTCGTGCACCAGCGCAACCATGTCGGAGTTTTCGAACAGGTAGCGCAGCTCGCCCTCGACGTAACGGAAGTTGACGTTGACCAGGATGGCGCCCGCCTTGATGATGCCGAGCATCGCGATCACGATCTCGATGCGGTTGCGGCAGTAAAGGCCGACCTTGTCGTCCTTGCGCACACCGTGGGCGATCAGGTAGTGCGCGAGGCGGTTGGCCTTCTCCTCCAGTTCGGCATAGGTCAACTGCTCGTCTCCGCAGATGAGGGCAACACGATCTGGCACTGCGTCGATGGCGTGCTCTGCGAGGTCGGCAATATTCAGGGCCACGG
>JAVROG010000022.1:0-6442 GCA_032162865.1 Mycobacterium sp.
GTCCATTATGGGTACCTTTGGCCCGCCGCGGCAAGGGTCGGCCGCGTGTATTTCTCCGCGCTCTCCTAGTTGTCGCACCCCAGGAAGACCGTACTGTTATGACAAATCCGAGTTTTCCCGCTCGTCAATGGTTTAAAACATCCACCAGACGGTCACTGAGGGAATGAATCCCGTGTCCGCCGATTGGGGGACATCAGCGCCCGGACTCGATCGCTGGAGCGCGCCCGACGAGCGGTCTAAGGACCGCCCAACGGGTCGTTCACGCAGAACGCCACACACATTGCCGCGGCCGGAATAGACACCCATTGCAGTTGTCCATCCCCTTGGCGCTGGCAGTAGATGGGGCCGGGATTGCCCCACACCTTTGCGCCTTCCGGCGAGCATGATTTGCCAAGATCGGAGTCAGCGTGTGCTGGGGCAACTCCGAAGATCAGCGCCAACGGGACGATCGCCGTCGATATCGCCAAACCGACGAACCTTCGCACGACTATCCCGCCCAGTTCCAGACCGACATGTCGCCGCGCGGGTATTGGTTGCACACTTCGGTGCCTTTGGCGACGACGCCCTTGTTGTTGAAGAAGATCTTCATGTGGTTGACCCAGGCGAAGGTCAGTGGGTCGCCGTTGTAGAAGTTCTCGGAATAGTCCCTGCGCTCTGCCGGGGACAGCGAGTAGAACCAGTGCGCTTTGTTGATCGTCGCTTCCTGGAGGTTTGCATGATTGTTGAAGTCGATCATGTACCGCTCGTAATACACCGGACTGGTATCCCGGACGGCCGCCAGGTACTGCTCGGCGTCACAGGTGGTCGCGATCTGTCTGCGGGGGATTGGGAAATCGTCCGTGGAGTCCGCGGTTGCCCTGGTCGGGAAGGCCGCCGCAGCGAGGCCGAAGGCCACGAGGAACGCGAAGAAGACGGCACCGGCACGCAAAATGTTATTCAGCCGAGACATATTAATTACCTTAACACTTTCGGGGAACCGAAGGGTCGGACAGCGATTTCGTAGTCCAGCTTACTACCTACCGCTATCAGGAACTATCACATGTGACGGGTTCGGCCGCAGCTCTGGCGGCGCCTGGCTGTAGTCGCCGAACGGGCCGTCCCGGCGCTCGACTGCCGCCCGCACCCCCTGGGTTCCGGCGGTCTGGATGAAGTCGAGCGCATCGGGGGTGTTGCGCATCAGACCGTCCAGAATTCCGCCCAACAACTGGGTGGATGCCAGGCCCATGTTCTCGTAGGCCTGGTTGACGATCAGCTTCTGCGCCCGCAACTGCGACAGCGGGATCTGCGCCAACTCGCGTGCGATCTCGGCGACACGCGCTTCCAGTCGCTCGAACGGCACTGCCTCGTTGATCAGTTCGACCTCGGCGGCTTGCACTCCGGTCAGCGGCCGGCCGGTCAGCGAATGCCATTTGACCTTGGCCAGGCTCAGGCGGTACAGCCACATTCCGGTCAGGTACGAGCCCCACATCCTGCTGTACGGGGTGCCGATCACGGCGTCTTCGCTGGCGATTACCAAGTCGGCGCATAGCGCGTAGTCGCTGCCACCGCCCACACACCAGCCGTGCACCTGCGCGATCACCGGTTTAGTTGCCCGCCAGATGGCCATGAACTTCTGGTGCGGCCCGGTCTCGCGCGCGGTGATCACCGCGAAATCCTTACCGGGATCCCACTTCCCGTCGGTCATCATCCCTTCGTCCCAGTGCTGAAAGCCCCGGCCGAAGTCATATCCGGCGCAGAAGGACCGCCCGGCGCCACGCAGCACGATGACCTTGATGCCCTGGTCCCGCTCGGCCAGCCCGACGGCGGCTTCGATCTCGTCGGGCATCGGCGGCACGATGGTGTTGAGCTGTTCCGGGCGGTTCAGGGTGATCGTGGCCACCGGGCCCGCCACTGAGTACAGCAGCGTTTCGAATTCGGGCATAGCCGAAGCGAAGCCGCTGCCCAACTGCGGTGTCAAGCCGCGTACTCAGCCTTGGCTCAACTATTCGCCGGGGCCTGCTGGTCGGATCGGCGTTTGATCGCCCACCCGGCCAGCGCGGCGAGGACGATCCCGACGAACGCTGCCAGCAAATAGTTCTGATAGCGCTCGAATTCGGCGTAGAGCGCCGCGATGTGGTTGCCGGCCAGATATCCCGCGAAAACCCAGACACCGACCCACAGGGTGGACCCGAGCGCGTTGTAGGTCAGATACCGCCGCCATCCCATTTGCGCCAGTCCGGCGACGATCCCGCTCGCCTGCCGCAGCCCATCCACGAACCGGCCGAGAACCACGACGGTCTCACCACGCTTGGCAAAGAAGCGCTCGGTCGCTTGCAGTCGCTTATTGGACAGGAACACATATCGCCCGAAACGTTCCACCAGCGCACGGCCGCCGTACCGGCCGATGGCATAGCCTGCGTTGTCGCCACCGGTGGCTGCCAGCAAACCCAGGATCAGGACCAGGAACAGGTTCAGGTGACCGGCGCCCGCGTAGATGCCCGCGGTGATCAAAATGATCTGGCCGGGCAGCGGGATCCCCACACCTTCCAGCCCCACCAGCAGGATCACCGCCGCGTACCCGTACCGATCGAGGGTAGGGGCGAACGACTGAAACACTCCCGGCAGCTCAGAGGACATCAAGTGAGTGTGCCCAAACGGCGTCGTTGCTAGACGTTAGGACCATCACGGCCCGTTGGAGCTGGACGGCCAGATGCCCAAGCGCTGACTACCGCAGCGTTCGCCACAGGAATGAGTAACTCAACGCCGACTTGAACGCGAGTTGCTCGTTGTCGGCCGCGCCGCCGTGCCCGCCCTCGATGTTCTCGTAGTACCAGACGGGATGGCCGACTTCTTCCAGGGCGGCCGTCATCTTGCGGGCGTGGCCGGGATGCACCCGGTCGTCGCGCGTGGAGGTGGTCATCAGTATCGGCGGGTACCTTCGGGCAGCCGAAATGTTCTGGTACGGAGAGTATTCGGAGATGAATGCCCAGTCGTCCGCGTTGTCCGGGTCGCCGTATTCGGCCACCCACGAGGCGCCGGCAAGCAGCAGGTGATAGCGCTTCATGTCCAGCAGCGGCACGCTGCACACCAACGCACCGAACTTCTCCGGGTACTTGGTCAACATGATCCCCATCAACAGCCCACCGTTGCTGCCACCCTGCGCACCGAGCTGACCGACCGTGGTGATGCCACGCTTCACCAGGTCGTCGGCGACCGCGGCGAAGTCCTCGGCCACCTTGTGCCGGCCCTCGCGCATCGCCTGGGTGTGCCAGCCGGGTCCGTATTCGCCGCCGCCGCGGATGTTGGCCAGGGCGTAGGTGCCGCCACGGGCCAGCCAGAGCCGGCCCAACACGCCGCTGTAACCCGGTGTGTTGGCCGTTTCAAATCCACCGTAGCCATACAGCAACGTGGGTGTGGGCCCCGTGCTGCCAGCGGGTCGCACCACGAAGTACGGGATCGACGTTCCGTCCTCTGATGCCACGAAATGCTGTGACACGGAGATGTTTTCGGCATCGAAAAACGACGGCGCGGACTTGATGTGCTCGAGCTCGGCGCCGATGCCAGGGTCGGTGCCGCGCAGTAGCCGGGACGGCGCATCGAATCCACTGGAATCCAAGAAGAATTCGTCGCCGGTGTCGTCGGCGGCCACGACCACGGTGTTGGTCGACGCGGGGATGCCGGCAATGGGTTCGCGCTGCCAGGTGCCCGGTGTGACGATCTCGACGCGGCTGGCCACGTCGGCCAGCGTTACGAGCAGCAGTCGGTCGCGCGTCCAAGCGTAGTGGTAGAGGCAGGTGTGCTCATCGGGTTCGAACACCACATGCAAATCCCTTGAGCCGCTGAGGAATTCATCGTAGTTTGCGACCAGCAGGGAACCGGCACGGTAGGTGGTTTCGACCCCGTCCTGGTTCACCGACCAGTCCGTGCGCAGGTCGACCAACAGCCACTCGCGGTGCACCGACATACTGCTGGCGTCGGTGGGCACGTCGATGAGGATCAGTTCGGCGCCCCGCAGTTCGTATCGCTGCCTGTTCCAGAAGTCCAGCGAGCGGCCGACGAAGGTGCGTTCGAATCCCGCAGTGCGGTCCCTGGAGCCGCCGACGCTGACGTCGGTGCTCAACCCCTCGAAGACGGTCTGCGCGTCCGTCAATGGGGTGCCACGGCGCCACCGCTTGACGATTCGCGGATACCCGGATTCGGTCATTGAGTCCGGACCAAAGTCGGTACCGACCAGGACAGTGTCCGCATCGTCCCAACCGATCTGCGATTTCGCCTCGGGCAACTCGAACCCGTCAGCAACGAATTCGCGTGTCAGCATGTCGAATTCGCGCACGATCACGGCGTCCGAGCCACCGGGGGAGAGACTTATCAGGGCCCGGGTGAGCTCGGGTTCGATCACCTCGGCGCCGGCCCACACCCAGTTTCGATCGTCAGTGCGCCCCAACTCATCTACATCGATCAGCACATCCCATTCGGGCGAATCCGTGCGGTAGCTCTCCAGCGTGGTACGCCGCCACAGCCCGCGGGGGTTGGTGGCGTCGCGCCAGAAGTTGTAGAGATACTCCCCGCGCCGACGGATATAGGGAATCCGGGCGTCGGTGTCGAGCACTTCGAGCGCCTCGGTGCGCATCCGCTCGAAGTCCTCCGCGGACTCACCGTCGCAGAACTCCGACCTGGTCGGCTCGTTGCGCGCTCGAACCCAATCCAGTGCTTCGTCGCCGGTGACGTCCTCGAGCCACAGGTACGGGTCTTGCGGTGCCTCAGCTGCCATGGCTGCCAGTGTGGTCCCACCGGTAGTGTGAGCTGTATTACATGAACTAGACGAGGAGCCGAGCAGATGCCTGTCTTTGCACGTCCGGGTGCTTCCGGAGCGCTGATGTCGTACGAATCGCGGTACGGAAACTTCATCGGCGGCGAATGGGTTGCGCCGGCCAAGGGCCGTTACTTCGAGAATCCCTCGCCGGTGACCGGCCAGGCGTTCTGCGAGATCCCCCGCTCCGACGAGGCCGACATCAATAAGGCGCTCGACGCGGCCCATGGCGCGGCGGCGGCGTGGGGCAAGACTTCCCCCGCCGAGCGGGCCGCGGTGCTGAACAAGATTGCCGACCGCATCGACGAGAACACGGCCGCGCTGTCGGTGGCCGAGGTCTGGGACAACGGCAAGCCGATCCGCGAAGCGCTGGCGGCCGACATCCCGTTGGCGGCCGATCATTTCCGGTACTTCGCGGCAGCGATCCGGGCTCAGGAAGGTGCGTTGTCCCAGATCGATGAGGACACCGTTGCCTACCACTTCCATGAACCGCTCGGCGTCGTCGGGCAGATCATCCCGTGGAATTTCCCGATTCTGATGGGTGCCTGGAAGCTGGCCCCGGCGCTGGCCGCCGGCAATGCGGTGGTGCTCAAACCGGCCGAACAGACTCCGGCCTCGATCCTGTTCCTGATGTCGCTCATCGGTGACCTGCTGCCGCCCGGGGTGATCAACATCGTCAACGGCTTCGGCGCCGAGGCCGGCAAGCCGCTGGCGTCCAGCGACCGGATCGCAAAGATTGCGTTCACCGGCGAGACCACCACCGGGCGACTGATCATGCAGTACGCGTCGCAGAACCTGATCCCGGTCACCCTGGAACTCGGCGGCAAGAGCCCCAACATCTTCTTTTCCGACGTCCTGGCCGCAAATGACGACTTTCAGGACAAGGCGCTGGAGGGTTTCACCATGTTCGCCCTCAACCAGGGCGAGGTCTGCACATGCCCGTCGCGCAGTCTGATCCAGGCTGACATTCACGACGAATTTCTGGAACTGGCGGCGATCCGGACCAAGGCCGTACGGCAGGGCGACCCGTTGGACTCCGAGACCATGCTGGGTTCGCAGGCCTCGAATGACCAGCTGGAAAAGATCCTGTCCTACATCGAGATTGGCAAGTCAGAGGGCGCCAAGCTCATCACCGGCGGGGAGCGTGCCGAGTTGGGTGGTGACCTGTCCGGTGGCTTCTACGTGCAGCCGACGATCTTCAGCGGCAACAACAAGATGCGGGTATTCCAGGAGGAGATCTTCGGCCCCGTGGTCGCCGTGACGCCGTTCACCGACTACGACGACGCGATGGGGATTGCCAACGACACCCTGTACGGCCTGGGTGCCGGCGTGTGGAGCCGCGACGGCAACACCGCGTACCGGGCCGGCCGCGAGATCAAGGCCGGGCGGGTCTGGGTCAACTGCTACCACGTCTATCCGCCGCACTCGGCGTTCGGCGGCTACAAGCAGTCCGGCTTTGGGCGCGAGGGTCACAAGATGGCCCTCGAGCATTACCAGCAGACCAAGAACATGCTGGTGTCCTACTCCGACCAGGCGCTCGGGTTCTTCTGATACGGGAGCGCCTTTCATGAGCGACAGCGCTCCGCCGGGAGCGCTCATCACCGCCGCTGCGGCCGCGCTGTTGGGCCGACTGCAGGACCAGCACGGTCCGGT
>JAVROG010000023.1:0-4932 GCA_032162865.1 Mycobacterium sp.
TATGGCTGGTGCGTGGTGGTGAGTTCTTGGTCACCGCGAGTGGGTTGAGGGACGTGGATGCTGGTCGCCGAGGAACTGTTCCGCATGACCCGCCCCGGGCCAGCGAGCTGTCTCGGCTTAAAGCAGCGTGATCTGCTCGGGCTCGGCCTTTGCCGGTTCCAGCAGTTCGGGCCCGTTGTTGCGGATGCTGTTGACCAGTTTCGACACCTCGCGCAGTTCGATGTCGCGCACATCCGGCGGGCGCGCCAACAGCTCGGTATCCAGCGGGGCGTCCGGATTCAGCCACCCGTCCCAGTCGTCCTCGGCCAGCATCAGCGGCATCCGGTCGTGGATCTGCGCCAGCTCTCCGACGGCATCGGTGGTGATGATGGTGCAACTCAGCAGCGGGGCTGCATCTTTGCCGCCTTCGCGGCCTCTCCACACCGACCAGAGCCCGGCCGCGAACAACGGCTCACCGTCGCTGCGGTACATGAAGAACGGCGTCTTGCCGGCCTTCTTTCCGGCCCCGGGTTCGGAGTTGACGCGCCATTCGTAATAGCCGTCCATCGGCACCAGGCAACGCTTGGACTTCGCGCTCGCACGGAAGGCCGGCGAGGTGGCGACCTTGTCCGCCCGGGCGTTGATCAGTAGCGGGCCTTTGGTCTCCGGCGCTCCGTCGGGACCGGCCTTGACCCAGGGCGGCAGCAATCCCCAGCGCATCAGCCGCACCCGGCGGGTGGCCTCGTCGTCGGGCTCGCTGTGGCGGGTCACCACGGTGGCGACGGTGGTGGTGGGAGCCACGTTGAAATTGGGATCGGAGGCTCTTTCAGCGGTGCCGGTGGCCTCGTCGATAGCCTTGATTTTCTCGGCCAATAACGCCGGATCGGTCGTAACCGCAAAACGCCCACACATATCTCCATGGTGGCAGAAGCGCCCGACAAGAGATGATGGACCGGTGAGCGCATGGCAGGCCCCGTCCACACCGACACCGGTGCACGCGACCGTGACCGTTCCCGGCTCGAAATCCCAGACCAACCGCACCCTGGTGCTCGCCGCCCTCGCGGCCGCACAAGGCCAGGACAAGTCCACCATCTCCGGCGCGCTGCGCAGCCGCGACACCGACCTCATGATCGGCGCGCTGACCACGCTGGGTCTGCGCATCGAGGGCTCGGCCTCCGACCTGACGGTGAGCGGCAGCATCGCGCCCAACCCGGACGCCCGGGTCGACTGCGGCCTGGCCGGCACGGTGCTGCGTTTCGTACCGCCGCTGGCCGCGCTGAGTGCCGTCCCGGTCACCTTCGATGGCGATGAGCAGGCCCGCGCCCGTCCCATCGCGCCACTGTTGGATGCGTTGCGGGGTCTCGGCGTCCCCGTCGACGGGTCCGGGCTGCCGTTCCGGGTGCAGGGCACCGGGTCGGTTGCAGGCGGCACGGTGGCCATCGACGCATCGGCGTCGTCGCAATTCGTCTCCGGCCTGCTGCTGTCCGGGGCATCGTTCACCGACGGACTGACTGTGCAACACACCGGTGCGTCGCTGCCGTCAGCGCCCCATATCGCGATGACGGTCGCGATGCTGCGTCAGGCCGGCGTTGCCGTCGACGATTCGGTCGCCTACCGCTGGCAGGTGCGGCCCGGCGCGGTCGACGCCCGGCACTGGGAGGTCGAACCCGACCTCACCAATGCGGTCGCGTTCCTGGCCGCCGCGGTGGTGACCGGAGGCGCGGTGCGTATCACCGGTTGGCCGCAGGCCAGCGTGCAACCCGCCGAGCACATCCTGAATGTGCTGCAGAAGATGAATTCCGTTGTAAATAACCGTGATTCGATACTTGAGGTGCAGGGCTCAGCCGGGTACGACGGGTTTGACGTCGACCTGAGCGCCGTTGGTGAGCTGACACCGTCAGTCGCTGCGCTGGCGGCGCTGGCGACACCGGGGTCGGTGTCACAGCTGTCCGGCATCGCCCACCTGCGCGGCCACGAGACCGATCGACTGGCCGCGCTGAGCACCGAGATCAACGGCTTGGGCGGCGATTGCCGGGAAACCGCCGACGGTTTGGTGATCACCGCAACTGCACTGCGGCCGGGCCTCTGGCACGCCTATGCCGATCACCGGATGGCGATGGCGGGCGCGATCGTCGGGTTGCGGCTGCCCGGTGTCGAGGTGGACGACATCGGCGCCACGACCAAAACGCTCCCGGAGTTCCCGCAGCTCTGGGCCGAGATGGTAAGAGGTTCCGGCGGTTGAGAACCGGCGACTACGACGAGTCCGACGTCAAGGTCCGCTCCGGCAAGAGGACGCGGCCCCGGACCAAGACCCGTCCGCAACACGCCGACGCCGAGTCCGCGATGGTGGTCAGTGTCGACCGCGGCCGTTGGGGATGCGTACTGGGTGGACGCCCTGAGAACCGAGTCACCGCGATGCGCGCGCGCGAGCTCGGCCGCACCCCGATCGTCGTCGGCGACGACGTGGACATCGTCGGCGATCTGTCCGGCCGAACCGACAGCCTGGCCCGCATCGTGCGGCGAGGCCCGCGGCGAACTGTGTTGCGGCGCACCGCCGATGACACCGACTCCACCGAACGCGTTGTTGTCGCCAACGCAGACCAACTGCTGATGGTGGTCGCTCTTGCGGATCCGCCACCGCGCACCGGGCTGGTCGACCGCGCTCTCATCGCCGCCTATACCGGCGGGCTGGCGCCGATTCTGTGCCTGACCAAGACCGACCTCGCCCCGCCCGAACCGTTCGCCGAGCAGTTCGCCGACCTGGATCTGACGATTGTCGCCGCCGGCGTCGACGATCCGCTGCTCGCGGTGGCAGAGTTGCTTCCCGGCAAGATCACCGTGCTGCTCGGACACTCCGGGGTGGGCAAGTCGACGTTGGTGAATCGCCTGGTGCCCGAGGCGGATAGGGCGGTCGGGGTGGTTACCGATATCGGCAGAGGGCGCCACACTTCAACGCAATCCGTGGCACTGCCACTGGGCGACTCGCTGCCGGGTTCCGGCTGGGTGATCGACACGCCTGGCATCCGCTCCTTCGGGTTGGCTCATATCAAGCCCGACGACGTGCTGCTGTCGTTCTCCGACTTGGCCGAGGTGATCGAGGACTGTCCGCGGGGCTGCGGGCACATGGGCCCACCCGCGGACCCCGGGTGCGCGCTGGACACCCTGACCGGGGCCGCCGCTAGTCGCGTCGCCGCCGCCCGGCGGCTGCTGGCCACCCTGCGAGAGGCTTGACCAGCCGCATGCCGAGCTCGTCGGACGGCACCAGATGCCCTTCGGTGCAGCGCATTTCGACTTCAGCATCAGCCCCACACCCGACATGGGTAAGCCGCAGCCGATCGCGGCCGGGCAAGTGGCGCCGCCCCCACTGGAACATCGACCACACCACCGGCATGAACTCGACGCCGGCCTCGGTGAGCACATATTCGTCGCGGCTACGTTGTCCCGGCTCCTGGTAGGGCCGACGGGCCAGCAGTCCGAGGTCGACCAATTCGGCCAGTCGCGCCGAGGTCGCGGCCTTGGTGATACCGACGCGGCGGGCGAAGTCGTCGAACCGGGTGGTGCCGTAGTACGCCTCACGCATGATCAGCATCGCGGACTTGGTGCCAACGACGGCCATGGTTTTCTCGATCGCGCACTCCCCGATCGCAGACCACGCGTCGCGGTCAGCAAGCTGGCCCTGCAGCAGTGTCATGCAAATCACTCTCCGATCTAGGTTGCTTCCACTATACCTAGCTGTTATAGCTGGGTATAGTCGTATATATCTAGCTCAAGGAGGAGCCATGAACCGAGACGCCGTGATCGTCGGCGCTGTCCGCACCCCGGTCGGCAAGGGCAAGGCCAATGGGGCTTTGCACGGAGTACTGCCCGCCGACCTGCTGGCGCACAGCCTGCGTGAAGTGGTTGCCCGCACCGGTGTGGACCCGGCGCGCATCGATGATGTCATCGCCGGCGCTGTGACCCAGGTCGGCGACCAGGCGGTCAACATCGCCCGGAATGCCCTGCTGGGAGCCGGATTCCCAGAGTCGGTACCCGGCACCACGGTCGACCGGCAGTGTGGCAGTAGCCAGCAGGCCATCAGCTTCGCAGCGCAAGGCGTCATCGCCGGTGCCTACGACGTGGTGATCGCCGGCGGTGTCGAGTCGATGAGCCGTGTCCCGATGGGCACCTCGGTGCTGCCGGGCAGCAACCCGTTCGGTGAAGACATGGCCCGGCGCTATCCGGACGGCCTGGTGCCGCAGGGCATCAGCGCCGAACTCATCGCCGCGAAGTGGGGCTTCTCCCGCACCCAGCTCGACGAGTTCTCCGCGTCGAGCCACGAGAAAGCCGCCCGCGCCACCAAGGAGGGGCTGTTCGACAACGAGCTCATCCCGATCGCCGGGCTGTCCACCGACGAGATCATCCGGCCGGGTACCACGGTCGAATCGCTGGCCGGTCTCAAGCCGGCGTTCTACAGCGAGGCCATGGCCGCACGTTTTCCGCAGATCAACTGGGAGATCACGCCGGGCAACTCGTCACCGTTGTCGGACGGCAGCGCCGCGGTGATGATCACCAGCAGCGAGGTCGCCAAGAAGCTGGGACTGCGCCCATTGGCTCGTATCCACACCGCGACCGCGGTGGGTTCCGACCCGCTCTACATGCTGACCGGGGTCATCCCTGCCACCGAAAGGGTGCTGGCGCGAGCCGGTCTCACGCTGGCCGACATCGACCTATTCGAGGTCAATGAGGCCTTTGCGCCCGTGGTGTTGGCCTGGGCCCATGACACCGGCGCCGACCTGAGCAAAACCAATGTCCACGGCGGAGCCATCGCGATCGGACACCCGCTGGGTGCCAGCGGCGCCCGCATCATGACCACGCTGGTCAACGCGCTCGAGCAGCGCGGGGGCAGGTATGGACTGCAGACGATGTGCGAGGGCGGCGGCATGGCCAACGCCACCATCATCGAGCGGCTCGGCT
>JAVROG010000024.1:0-8342 GCA_032162865.1 Mycobacterium sp.
GCAGGCGCTGGAGTCGGCGGAGAAGGGCTGAGTGCGCGCATGCCGCGGCGTGCCCGCGTTGACGCCGAGCTGGTCCGGCGGGGTCTGGCGCGCTCCCGGCAGCAGGCCGCGGAACTGATCGGCGCCGGCAGGGTGCGCATCGACGGCCTGCCCGCTGTCAAGCCGGCCACCGCCGTCGCGGTCACCGCGGCGCTGACCGTCGCCGACGATGACGAACGCGCCTGGGTGTCGCGCGGGGCACACAAGCTGATCGGCGCGCTGGACGCGTTCGGGATTGCGGTCGAGGGCCGGCGTTGCCTGGATGCCGGCGCCTCGACCGGGGGATTCACCGAGGTCTTGCTGGCCCGTGGCGCCACTGAAGTGGTTGCCGCCGACGTCGGATACGGGCAGCTGGCGTGGTCATTGCGCAGCGACCCGCGGGTGGTGGTGGTGGAGCGAACTAACGTCCGCGACCTGACGTCTGAGGCGATCGCCGGGCCCGTCGACGTGGTGGTGGCCGACCTGTCATTCATCTCATTGGCGACGGTGTTGCCCGCGCTGGTTGGCTGCGCGTATCCCGACGCCGATATCGTTCCCATGGTGAAGCCGCAATTCGAGGTGGGCAGGGGTCAGGTCGGGCCCGGTGGGGTGGTGCAGGACCCCGGGTTGCGCATGACTTCGGTGCTGGCCGTCGCGCGACGTGCCGGGGAGCTGGGCTGGCACACCGTCGATGTGGCGGCCAGTCCATTACCAGGCCCGTCGGGCAACGTCGAATACTTCGTGTGGTTGCGCGCTCAGACCGATCGCGCGCTGGCCGGAGAAGAGCTCGCAGCCGCGGTGCAACGTGCTGTCCAGGAGGGCCCACAGTGACCACCCAACGTACCGTGATGCTGGTCGTCCACTCCGGGCGCGACGAAGCGACCGAAACCGCCCGGCGCGTAGAAAAGGTACTGAGTGCCAACGGTATTGCGTTGTGCGCACTTTCTGCCGAAGCCGTTGACATGGGATCGTTGCGGCTCGATGGGGACGACGGGCGGGCCCTTGGTATCGATATCGAGGTTGTCGATGCGGATCCGATGGCCGCCGAGGGCTGCGAACTGGTATTGGTTCTAGGAGGTGACGGTACCTTCCTGCGGGCGGCCGAGTTGGCGCGCAACGCCGGCATTCCGGTGCTGGGGATGAACCTGGGCCGAATTGGTTTCCTGGCCGAAGCCGAGGCCGAGAACATCGATTCGGTGCTTGAACACGTTGTCGCTCAGGACTATCGGGTGGAAGACCGGTTGACCCTCGATGTCGTCGTGCGCCAGGGCGGCGAAATCCTCGACCAGGGTTGGGCGCTCAACGAAGCCAGCCTGGAAAAGGGCCCACGACTCGGTGTCCTCGGCGTGGCGATCGAAATCGATGGCCGTCCGGTATCGACGTTCGGCTGCGACGGGGTGCTGGTGTCGACGCCCACCGGATCCACCGCGTACGCGTTCTCCGCGGGCGGCCCGGTGTTATGGCCCGACCTGGAAGCAATCCTGGTAGTGCCCAACAATGCTCACGCACTGTTCGGCCGGCCGATGGTTACCAGCCCGGATGCCAACATTGCGATCGAGATCGAGGCCGGTGGTCATGATGCGCTGGTTTTCTGCGACGGTCGCCGGGACATGCTGGTACCGGCGGGTAGTCGGCTTGAGGTTACTCGATGCGCCACCCCGGTGAAGTGGGTGAGGTTGGACAGCGCGCCATTCACCGACCGCTTGGTGACCAAGTTCCGGTTGCCGGTAACAGGTTGGCGCGGAAAGTAATCGGTGCGCGCTGAATGCTGACAGAAATAAGAATCGAATCGCTGGGCGCCATCAGTGTTGCGACCGCCGAGTTCGATCGCGGCCTGACCGTGCTGACCGGTGAAACCGGTACCGGCAAGACCATGGTGGTGACCGGCCTGCACCTGCTGGGCGGCGCGCGCGCCGACGCAACCCGTGTTCGCTCCGGAGCCGACCGTGCCGTCGTCGAAGGTCGTTTCACGACAAGCGATGTCGACGACGCAGTCATAGCGGGTCTCGACGAGATCCTGGACGCGTCGGGAGCGGAGCGCGACGAAGACGGCAGCGTGATCGCGTTGCGCACGGTCAACCGCGACGGGCCGTCCCGCGCCTACCTCGGCGGCCGCAGCGTGCCCGCAAAGTCGTTGAGCGGCTTCACCGCTGCGCTGCTCGCCCTGCACGGGCAGAACGATCAATTGCGGTTGATGCGGCCCGACGAGCAGCGCGGCGCGCTGGACCGTTTCGCTGTCACCGGGGCCGCCCTGGAGCGCTATCGCAAGCTACGGGACGCGTGGCTCACCGCGCGGCGTGACCTCACCGACCGGCGGAACCGAACCCGTGAACTCGCCCAAGAAGCCGACCGGCTGAAGTTCGCGCTGAATGAGATAGACACCGTCGCACCGCAACCGGGAGAAGACGAAGCGCTGGTCGCCGACATCCGTCGGCTCTCTGAACTGGACACACTGCGCGAAGCGGCGGCGTCGGCGCGCGAGGTGTTGTCCAGTTCGTCAGAGGAGGCGTTCGGCGCTGCCGATGGCCTCGGACGTGCTCTGGCCGCGCTGGAATCGACAGGTGATGCCCGGTTGCGGGCACTGGCCGATCAGATCGGCGGCGCGCTGACAGTAGTCATCGACGCCGTCGGCGAGCTGGGCGATTATCTGGACGGGCTGCCCACCGACGCCAGTGCACTGGACACCAAACTGGCTCGCCAGGCGCAACTGCGCACATTGACGCGCAAGTACGCCGCTGACGTCGACGGAGTGTTGCATTGGGCACAGGAGTCCCGTGACCGGCTGGCTCAACTCGACGTGTCCGAGGAGGGATTGGCCGCACTGGAACGTCGCGTCGATGAACTCGCAAGCGAATTGGTCCGTGCTGCAACCGATCTCAGCAAGGTCAGGCGGAAGGCAGCCAAGAAACTCGCCAAGGAAGTCACCGCGGAGCTGTCCGGCCTGGCAATGGCCGACGCCGATTTCACCATCGGCGTTACCACCGACCTGGCCGAACCACACGATCTCGCCGCGCTGATCCTGCCGGACGGCGAATCGGCGCGGGTGGGTGCCGACGGCATTGATGCGGTCGAGTTCGGCTTCGCTGCGCACCGCGGGATGTCAGTGCTGCCGCTGGCCAAGAGCGCTTCGGGCGGCGAGCTGTCCCGGGTGATGCTGGCGCTGGAGGTAGTGCTGTCCGCTTCGGCCACCGGCACCACGATGGTGTTCGACGAGGTCGACGCGGGAGTGGGTGGCTGGGCAGCGGTGCAGATCGGCCGTCGCCTGGCCCGGCTGGCCCGCACTCACCAGGTCATCGTCGTCACCCATCTACCCCAGGTCGCGGCCTATGCGGATGTGCACCTGGTGGTGCACAGCCAAGGTCCCAAGGGGGCCAGCGGGGTTCGCCGTCTGACCAGCGACGACCGGGTGGCTGAGCTGGCACGGATGCTGGCCGGCCTGGGGGAGTCCGACAGCGGCCGCGCACACGCGCGGGAGTTGTTAGAAACGGCGCAGAGCGACCTCGCATAGTCGGCCGCCAGCCCGGCACTGCCCCCTTATCGGCCCCTCTTCCACCGCGAGCGCGCGTGTCTGCGCGGTGACACGCCGGTAAGGCTGTGCAAACGGGGACGCTCGCGCCGGCAGACGACCGCCGGCCAGGCTCCGCGGCCGCCGAAACACACCAGAGTTACAAATGTGACAAAAATGACGGTTTATAACTTCTGGGGCAGATGTTACGGCGCGCCTCCACGGCCAAGCCTTGCTTCGCGGCCAGAATCGTCCCCCATGAAGATGTCAGCGCTGCTGTCTCGCAACACCGTCCGACCCGGCTTGAGCGGCACCGCTCGAGTGGACCGCAATATCGATCGACTGCTCCGCAGGGTATGTCCTGGCGACATCGTGGTCCTCGACATCCTGGACCTGGACCGCATTACCGCCGACGCACTGGTGGAAGCCGACATTGCCGCCGTCGTCAACGCCTCACCCTCCGTCTCCGGCCGTTACCCCAACCTCGGCCCGGAGGTGCTGGTCAACAACGGAGTCACTCTGATCGACGAGACCGGACCCGACATCTTCAAGAAGGTCAAGGACGGCTCGAAGATTCGCCTGTACGAAGGCGGCGTGTACTCCGGCGACCGTCGGCTGATCCGTGGCACCGAGCGCACCGACCACGACATCGCCGACCTGATGCGGGAGGCCAAGAGCGGGCTGGCCGCCCATCTGGAAGCGTTTGCCGGCAACACAATTGAGTTCATCCGCAGCGAAAGCCCGCTGTTGATCGACGGCATCGGCATTCCCGACATCGACGTCGACATGCGTCGCCGCCACGTGGTGATCGTCTCCGAAGAGGACAGCGCCGCCGAAGATTTACGATCGCTCAAGCCCTTCATCAAGGAGTATCAGCCGGTGCTTGTCGGTGTCGGCCAAGGCGCAGACGTGCTGCGCAAGGCGGGCTACCGCCCGCAACTCATCGTCGGCGACCCCGACCAGATCAGCGCCGAAGTCCTGAAGTGCGGCGCCCAGGTGGTATTGCCCGCCGACGCCGACGGCCACGCTGCCGGTCTGGAACGGATTCAGGACCTCGGTGTGGGTGCCATGACATTCCCCGCCGCCGGTTCGGCGACGGACCTGGCCTTGCTGCTGGCCGATCATCACGGCGCCGCGCTGCTGGTCACCGCCGGCCACACCGCCAACATTGAGACGTTCTTCGACAGGACGCGTTCGCAGAGCAACCCGTCGACCTTCCTCACCCGACTGCGGGTGGGGGAGAAGCTGGTGGATTCCAAGGCGGTCGCCACGCTGTACCGAAACCACATCTCCGGTGGCGCCATCGCATTGCTGGCGCTGACCATGCTGATCGCCATCATCGTCGTGCTGTGGGTGTCACGCACCGACGGCGTAGTGGTGCACTGGATCATCGACTACTGGAACGGCTTCACCCTTTGGATCCAGCACTTGATCTCATAACTAAGGACGTGCGTTCATGATCTCGTTACGCCAACATGCGATCTCGCTGGCCGCGGTATTCCTCGCGCTGACCATCGGCGTGGTGCTGGGTTCGGGCTTCTTCTCCGACACGGTGCTGTCCAGTCTGCGTAACGAGAAGCGTGATCTGGCTTCGCAGGTCACCGGACTCAACGATCAGCGCAACGCGCTCAACGAGAAACTCAGTGCGGCAAATAATTTCGATGCCCAGGTGCTTGGCCGGATCGTGCACGACGCGTTGACCGGCAAGACTGTCGTGATCTTCCGGACCCCCGATGCCAAGGACGACGACGTCGCCGCGGTGTCGAAAATCGTCGGACAGGCCGGTGGTTCCGTCACCGGAACCTTCGCCTTGACCCACGAGTTCGTCGAAGCCAATTCCGGGGAGAAATTGCGCTCAGTGGTGAGCTCTTCGATCCTGCCGGCGGGTACCCAACTGAGCACCAAGCTGGTCGACCAGGGTTCGCAAGCAGGCGACCTGCTCGGCATCGCCCTGCTGATCAACACCAACCCAC
Organism: Mycobacterium sp.; assembly: GCA_032162865.1. Classification (GTDB taxonomy): domain Bacteria; phylum Actinomycetota; class Actinomycetes; order Mycobacteriales; family Mycobacteriaceae; genus Mycobacterium. Next base: position 5,497 of record JAVROG010000024.1, read on the forward strand.
AAACGCCGGTCATCGACGACACCCAGCGCGCCACCGTGCTGGGTGCCTTGCGCGAAACCGGCTTCATCACCTACCAGCCCAATGACCACATCGCGGCGGCAAACGCCGCCATTGTGGTTACCGGCGGGGCAGTGCCCGCGGATGCCGGCAACCAGGGCGTGACGGTAGCGCGGTTCGCCGCCGCTTTGGTACCTCATGGTTCGGGCACGGTGCTGGCCGGCCGGGACGGTTCGGCGGGCGGCAGCGCCGCCGTCGCTGTGACCCGCGCCGATGCCGGTATGGCGGCCGCGCTCAGCACCGTCGACGACGTCGACGCTGAGCCCGGACGGATCACGGCGATCCTGGCCCTGCACGATCTGGTCGGGGGCGCACGTCCTGGTCATTACGGCACCGGGCACGGAGCTACGTCAGTGACAGTGCCGCAGTAGAGCGTGTTCGACGCGGCAGAGCGCCGTGGATGTTAGGGTTGATTTCCGTGGGTCGGCAGGCCCAGCTCGTATCGCACAGCAAACTCAAGCCCTGCCCGTCTTCACGGAGGTCGCCCCAACTTGCGTAAGCATCCGCAAACCACCACCAAACATCTCTTTGTCAGCGGTGGGGTCGCTTCTTCACTCGGCAAGGGACTAACCGCAAGCAGCCTCGGACAGCTGCTGACCGCGCGCGGATTGCATGTCACGATGCAGAAACTCGACCCGTACCTCAACGTCGACCCCGGCACCATGAACCCGTTCCAGCACGGCGAGGTTTTCGTCACCGAAGATGGAGCCGAAACCGACCTCGACGTCGGCCACTACGAGCGGTTCCTTGACCGCGACCTGTCCGGGTTCGCGAATGTCACCACCGGGCAGGTGTATTCGGCAGTGATCGCCAAGGAGCGCCGCGGCGAATACCTCGGCGACACCGTCCAGGTGATCCCGCACATCACCGACGAGATCAAGCGGCGCATCCTGGCGATGGCCGAACCGGATGCAAGCGGTAATCGTCCCGACGTCGTCATCACCGAGATCGGCGGCACCGTTGGTGATATCGAGTCACAGCCGTTCCTGGAGGCGGCCCGTCAGGTGCGCCATTACCTCGGACGCGAGGACGTCTTCTTCTTGCACGTGTCGCTGGTGCCCTACCTGGCGCCTTCGGGAGAACTCAAGACCAAGCCCACCCAGCACTCGGTGGCCGCACTGCGCAGCATCGGTATCAGCCCCGACGCGCTGATCCTGCGCTGCGACCGTGTGGTCCCCGAAGGGCTGAAGAACAAGATCGCGCTGATGTGTGACGTCGACATCGACGGGGTCATCTCCACCCCGGACGCGCCCTCCATCTACGACATCCCCAAGGTGTTGCACCGCGAGGAACTGGACGCGTTCGTGGTCCGCCGGCTCAACCTGCCATTCCGTGACGTCGACTGGACCGAATGGGACGATCTGCTGCGCAGGGTGCACGAACCGAAGGACACTGTGCGAATCGCCTTGGTGGGCAAGTATGTGGAACTCTCCGATGCCTACCTGTCGGTCAGTGAGGCGTTGCGGGCGGGTGGGTTCAAGCACCGTGCCAAGGTTGAAATCCGTTGGGTAGCTTCCGACGACTGCGAAACGCCCAGCGGTGCTGCGGCGGCACTGGACGACGTACACGGCGTGCTGATTCCCGGCGGATTCGGGATCCGCGGCATCGAGGGCAAGATCGGCGCCATTCGGTACGCACGGGCCCGCGGGTTGCCGCTGTTCGGGCTGTGCCTCGGCCTGCAGTGCATCGTGATCGAAGCCGCTCGTTCGGTGGGTCTTTCCGAGGCGAACTCGGCCGAGTTCGAACCGGAAACACCAGATCCCGTCATCTCCACAATGGCCGACCAGGAGCAGATCGTGGCTGGCGAGGCCGATCTCGGCGGCACCATGCGGCTGGGTGCCTACCCTGCGGTCCTGGACGCGGATTCGATTGTGGCGCAGGCATATCAAACCACTCAGGTGTCCGAACGGCATCGGCACCGCTACGAGGTCAACAACGCTTACCGGGAACGCATCGCCGAAAGCGGCCTGCGATTCTCCGGGACATCACCCGACGGGCACCTGGTGGAGTTCGTGGAATATCCACCCGATCAGCACCCGTTCATCGTCGGCACCCAGGCCCACCCCGAGTTGAAGAGCCGGCCCACCCGGCCACATCCGCTGTTTGTTGCCTTCGTGGGGGCGGCCATCGATTACCAAGCGGGCGAATTGCTACCTGTCGAAATGCCCGAGGTCTCCGAGCAGCATGTACCCAACGGCAACGAGCATCGAGCCGGCCTCCAAACTGGCTTGCAAACTGGCACGGCACAGTCACTACCTGAACCAGTCACTCGTGGCTGAGCACGACTTCGAGACGATTTCGTCTGAATCCCTTTATCAGGGAGCTATTTTCGCGTTGCGCCGGGACGAGGTACGGATGCCGGGCGACAGCATCGCCAAGCGGGAAGTCCTCGAACACTATGGCGCGGTGGCCGTTGTCGCGATGGACGACGACGACAAAATCGTGATGGTCTATCAATACCGCCACACCTACGGGCGACGGATTTGGGAGTTGCCTGCGGGACTGCTCGACGCCGCGGGGGAGCCTCCGGAACTCACGGCCGCCCGCGAACTCGAGGAGGAGGTCGGCCTGAAGGCCGACACCTGGGGAGTGCTGCTGGACGTGAACACCGCTCCGGGATACAGCGACGAATCGGTGCGCGTCTATTTGGCGACCGATCTCACCGACATCGGCCGACCCGACGCGCACGACGAAGAAGCCGACATGACGATGCGCTGGTACCCCATCGCGGATGCGGTGCAGCGGGTGCTGAGCGGAGAGGTCGTCAACTCGATTGCCGTCGCCGGAAT
>JAVROG010000025.1:0-9439 GCA_032162865.1 Mycobacterium sp.
CTGAGGTGTTCAGACCGAAAAAGATGATGGCGAACGGAAACCACGCGATCGCCGGCATCGTCTGCAGACCGGTGATCAACGGTCCGAACGCAGTGCGCAGCAGGCGGTTACGCGCAATCAGCGCTCCTGTAACCGAGCCGATCACCGCCGCCACGGCAAAGCCGGTCACCGCCCTGCCCATCGTGGTTGCCACGGCCTGCCACAGCAACGGCCCGTGCAGCTGGTGCCAGAGATTCTCGGCGACGGCTACGGGGCCGGGCAGTATGAACGAGGGCTTCCATCCGCTCAGCACGATCAGTTCCCAGATGGAGACAATCACCGTGATCGCGACCAGTTTGGGCCAGGTGGCAGCCACGATGCGGTGCGCGATGCCCACGTGACGTGGATCGACGGGCGGGGTGATGCGGGTGGCGTCGTTGAGTTCAGTTGCCGTTGGCATTTTCGCTCCGATTGAGTTGCTCAGTGATATGAGCGGCCAGTTCCGCAACCTCGGCGGTGTTGATGTCACGCGGGCGCGGCAACGCCACCGTGAATTGTTCGACTACGGTGGCGGGCCTTTCGCTCAACAGGACGACGCGATCGGCAAGGCGCACCGCCTCGCGCACGTTGTGGGTGACGAAAACGACGGTGAGCTTGCGGGCCAGTACGATTCGTTCCAGCTCGCCTTGAAGGCGGTCACGCGTTAAGGCATCCAGCGCGGCGAACGGTTCGTCCATGAGCAGCACATCGGCATCTTGGGCTAGGGCGCGTGCCAATGCCACCCGCTGCTGCATACCACCGGAGAGCTGGTGGGGTCTGCTGTCGGCGGAATCGGACAGTCCCACGGTGTGTAGGAGTTCGTAGGCGGCCGCACGCCGTTGGCGGCGGGGGATCGCCCGTGCCCGGAGCGCCAACTCAACGTTGCCCGCCGCGGTCAGCCACGGAAACAAGGCTGGTTCCTGGAACATCATCGCGACGCGGTGATCACCCGTCTCCATGAGCCCCGACGTAGGCTTGTCGAGGTTGGCGATCAGGGACAGCAGTGTGCTCTTGCCGCAGCCGGAGACGCCGACGACACAAACGAATTCACCAACACCGACCGTCAGCGACAGCGGGCCCAACGCCGCCACGGACCGCTGCCCCTTCCCGTAGCGTTTGGCCACCCGATCCAGGCGTAGTGCTCCTCCGGGTTCGGGAGCGGAGTCAGGCGGGTCCGGCTCGTCGGAGGCGGGACTCGACACAGGGCTCGGCACGGGGGCGCCGCGGAATGCCGCGGTCGTCACGCGGCTACCGGCGGATTACCCCGAGCCGCGAGTTCGCGGTTGAGGGGACCGAAATCGAATATCCCGTCGAGGTTGAGCGGCTGCAGCAATCCAACTGAAACGGCCTTACGGACTTGGTCTTTCAGCGATTCCACCCCGGGATCGTTGGTGAAGGTCGTTTCCTGAAACGACGCGGTCAGCACCTCCGGCGCCAGTCCGGCGCCCAGTGCTTTGGTCAAGGTGACGTTGGCGGAGCGCGCCGCTGCCCCAGGATCGTTGTGGGTCAGCTCATTAGCCTCGATCTGGCCACGAACCAGGCTCGCGACAACGTCGGGGTGGGCGGACAGAAACTCCTGCCGAACAACCAGGATGGTGATGGTGTTCGGGTCCGACCAAAGCCGGACGCCGCCTGCGTTCACCAACTGCACATCGTAGGGCGCGGATTCGATGGCGCCATCGATCTGGTTGCTGATGAACTGTTGCACGATCGCTGACTCAGGGTTCGTCGGCTTTATGGAGACGTCCCCTCCGCCTTGCGGATTGGTTTTCAACCCGTTCTTGGACAGCCAGTCTCGGAGGCTGACATCCTGGGCACCGCCGAGCGCCGGATCGGCGACCGTTTTTCCGCGCAGGTCCCCCGCCGAGGTGATGCCGGGCTTGACGACCATCGAGGTGCCACCGGCCGCAGAGCCGGAGATGATCTTGATGGCAGTGCCGTTCGACCGCTGCCAGGCATTGAACGCCGGATTGGGGCCGATGTAAGCCGCATCGAGTTGGCCGGCCAGCAACGCGGTGGTCTCCGCTGTGCCCTGACCAAAGGCCTGCGGCTCAAACTTGACCCCCGGTCCGAGATTTCTGGCGAACGCTCCGTTGTCGATGCCGACGAGAGCGGACGCGTGGGTGATTCGGGTCAGATAACCCAGTCGCAGTGTGACACCGGACGACTTTGATGTCGCGGAATTGCCGGCACATCCCGCAATCACCGCCGCGCCGGTGAGGACGGAAACTATTGCAGCATAAGCGAATTTTGGAATAGACACGGGTGCTCCGAGGGTGGCTTCGACAGTGGGGCGGGTCGGGGTGGCCGGCCGATTCAGCCGACGTGCTGCGAACCCGGACACGACGCGCAGGTGATACGAACGAAATCGACGTGTCGGCGCCGTGTCAGCGCTGGCTGCCGCATCATCGTGGCTCGGCTTGAGGCCGGGCGACAAACAGCGGGCTGGTCCAGACCTGATGTCCGTCGCGCTGCGTGGCCCGCAGATAGATCGCGCTGTGTTCACGTGGCAGACCCAATGTCATTGCGCCCGTGAGGGTACTGGGCAGCGCCGATTGATCGGCGATTCGCTCCGCGCGAATACGCAGATTCAATCCCCCAACGGACTGCTCAAGCCAGGACTGCGCGAGCAGCTCCGAACCGGTCACGGTGATGGTCTGTCGACGATCCTCTTCGAGCACTGTTGTCTCGATTTCCAGCCGCGCCCGCGCAAGATCGCCAAGCCTCATGATCAACCCGATGTCGGAGCCGTAGGTTGCGGTGTGCCAAGTGACATCCTGACCCGACGTCTCGATGACCTGCTCGGGATGGCTTGCCGCCCAGGGCATTACCGATTCGATGCTGGTTCCGTTGACGTGCAGACGTCCCGTCCACGTCGCCCAGCGGTACCGATCGCGGTGCCGCGCTCCGCCCCAGCGAATCCGCACCAACGATTCCGCGAACCCGGATTCGGCATTGATGTCGCGCCGCCACAGTGGCCCGTGCGTGTCGTAGATCAGCAGTTCTTCCCAGCCGGTGCTGCCATAGACGGCGTAATCCAGTTCGAGTTCATCCGCGGCGGTATGGATTTCATCGCCCATCCAGTCGTCGCCGCTACGGAGCAGCGCCACCGACCGGCTCCCCGTGGTGGCCCAGGTCCGGCGGGACCGCAGCGCCCGGCCGACGTGTTCGGGGGTGAGATTGTCGGCGAGCACGCCGGTCAGACCACCGTGGCCGCCGAAGATGTTGGCACCAGGTGCGCCGCCGCCCGGACGGCCGCGGTGTTCGTCGCTGGCGGCGCTGGCGCCGACCTTCAGCCCACGCGCCAGTGCGTCTTCGAGGAACCATGGACTGCTGCCCCAGCTGGAGTGCACCTCGACCAGCCGCTCCAATTCGGGATGATGCCAATCCAGCACGGCTCGCCGACCGCCGACGTGTGGAATCAGCAAGTAAGAGTCGGGCTCTTTTTCGTAGGCGGCATACAGTTCGGTGATCGGCCACGTTTGCGGGGTCGGCGCGGTGGCGGTCATCCCCTGACGCCACTCCAGGGATCGCGCGATGGTGGTGTCCTCGTCGAGAAACACGACGTTGTGATCACCGCCGACCCCGGCGGTACCGCACCACTCGACACCGGGAAAGCACACGAAAGTGCCGTCTTGCGATGCGGCCCGGCATGCGGCAACGACATCCGACCAAGCGCCATCGGTGATCTGAAAGTCGTTGGCGGTATAGCCGAGGACGTCGAGGCCGCCGATGTCCCGGCCGTAGCGCAGGTTCCAGTCCGTGCTCTGCGTTCCGACGGTGTCGTTGGAGTGCACATGCAGATCGCAGAAATATCCCCGTGGCGCAGGGAGATCCGCGACGACGTCGATCGCGGCGGTGCGGGGTCCAAACGTCGCGGCGCCGGCCTGCGCGGTGACCTCAACAGAACCCGACTGCGCCGGCACCCCCAGGATGGCGTGTGCCCAACCCGTGGTCGGTGTCGTTGTGCTGGTGACGCTTTCGCCGACGATCTCCGCGCGCACGGTCGCTGCAACATCCCGGCAGGCGTTTCCCCAGCGGTCCTGTAAGTGTGCGCGTAACTGGATTTCGCTTGTGCTGGGGCTCACGACACGCGGGCCATGCACCACCAGATTCGCGGGCGGGCCCGGGGTGATGGCGATCTTGGCGACCGCGGCGGGAGCCATCCGGGAGGTGCCGAGTGGATCGATGAACAGATGCACCTCGAAGTCGTCCTCGACGAAGGTCTGCACGCGGGTACCGGGGCCGCCGAATCGACGATCCCCGAGCCGGATCTCGATGACATCGCCGGGACGCAGGTATCCGTCCACCACGTGCACCAACAGCGACTTCTGGAACGGCCGCTCGCCGCCTTTGACGTCGTAGCGGGTCGCCAACCGTTGAACGGTCGCCATGCCGTCTTGCGACGCCCCGCCCAGCACCGACCGACTGATCACCGAAGCCGTTGCAAAATCACGTCCGGCGGGTTCGGTGGTCTGCAGGTCCCAGTCCGAGTAGTAGCGGAAGCACAGCTTCAGCCAGCCGCTGTCGGCAATGCCGGATTGCCCGACGGTGTAGGTGAACGTGAGTTCTTCTGTTGCCCCGGCGACGACCTGCTGTGTCTGGCAGGTCAGCGTGCCCAGAAAAGGCAACGTTGCAAACTCGGCATTCACCCGCTCCCGCACCTCGACCGATGAGCAGTCGTTGGTCCGGAACCCACCAACGGGCCGCGCGACGGCGTCCACAGACATGACGCCCATTGTCGGTCCGCAGTACTTAGGTGTCCAGCGCATAGATATGATCTGATCAATCATCGAAAGTGATTGATCAGATGAACCTGCAGCAACTCCGCTACGTGCTCGCCGTAGCCGAAACCCGCAGCTTCACTCGCGCGGCAGACAGCCTGTTTGTCGTGCAGTCCGCACTGAGCCAACAGGTTCGCAAACTTGAGGACGAGCTGGGTGTGCCGATCTTCAACCGGACCACCCGATCGGTCTCGCTGACGCCCGCCGGCGAGGCCCTGCTGCCGCTGTTACGGCAGGTCATCGCCGGAGTGGATCAGATCGCCGTCGACGCACAAGCGTTACGCGGTGCGGTGACCGGCCGGCTCACCGTCGGGATGATGGAAATCCCCTCGGAGAGCCTCGATGTCGCCGCCCTCATGGCGACCTTCCACGCGCGCTACCCCGATGTCACGGTGACCCTCCGTAGCGGCGGCAGCGACCTGCTCGTCCAGGCAACCCGTGACCGCAAGCTCGACGCGGCGATCGTCGGCTCCAATGTCGCCCGTTCCACCGACCAACTGTCGTTTGACCACCTGTTCTCCGAGTCGCTCGTCGCGGTGCTACCGGTTCAGCATCGACTGGCCGCCAAGTCGTCGGTCTCCCTGGACGAGTTGGCCGAACTCCCGTTCATCGATTTCCCGCCCGGCTACGGGCTGCGACGGGAGACTGACCGCGGGTTCGCCGGCGTCCGGCGCCGTGTCGCATTCGAAGTCACCCGCGTCGACGAGGTCATCCATTTCGTCTGCGAGGACCTCGGAGTGGCGCTGCTCCCAGAATCGGTGGCCCGTAGCCGCGCCGAGACCAACCCGACGCTGGTATTACTGCCCGTCCGGGGGGCGGATTTGCGGCGCGAGGTTCACCTGGTGGCGCCGCAGGCTCACCGTCGATCAGCGGCGACTCAGGCCTTCATTCGCTGCGTGCATGAGCACATCGGTCTCAAGGCCGATCGGCGGGACTGACGGACCCGGTCAGGTAGTGGGCGAGCACCGGCCGTAGCCATTCGATAAGGGTTGCGTCATCCATGTCGGCCAGCGACGGGATGCACAGAATGTAACGGGCCGTGGCCAGACCGATTACCTGCGATCCCACCAGCGCGGCCCGGTCAGCAGCGTGATCGGGGACGACAGCCGCCAGTGCCGGGGCCACGCGGTCGACGAATACCGCCAGCAGGGCGTCAGCGGCAGCCTTGTTCGTCGCCGCGGCGCGCAGCAGCGGCAGGAAGGGACCGTCCGGACCCCAGACCGCGACGAACATCGGCAGCAGTACATCGGCCACGCGGTCCGGTGCGACCTCCGACAGATCGGGGAACGCGATATCCAACCTCGATGCAGCAGCGAACAATTCGGCCTTGCTGCCGAAGTAGTGCATGACGAGCGCGGGGTCCACACCGACCGCTGACGCGACCGAACGGATGGTAGTGCGTTCGAAGCCGTGGTTGCCGAACTGCGAGCGTGCGGTCGCCAGGATCGTCGCTCGGGTGGCTTGTCCATCACGTTGATCACGAGTTTTGGCTGGCATACCCAACAGTGTATTTCAACAGGTGTTGACATGGCCAGCGCCCGGGGTCTACCGTTGACTTCAACAGTTGTTGAACTCGAAGGAGGTCGTGACCATGCCCGTCACAGCCATTCAGATCGGACTCGATCCTGACGTGATCGACTGCTCGTCACCGGACTTCGCACAATTCCGCGGGCTGTCCACCGAGAAGCTCAGGGCGGCCAACGACGCCAACGTCGCCGCGTTGCGCGCCGACGGCTACAGCGTGGACAACTGCCTGATCGACTTCGGCGACGCGGGCGCAGCCAAAGCCCGCGTGTGGCTGGAAGCCAACCAATACGATGCCGTGCTCATCGGTGCCGGCGTGCGACTGGTCGCGAGCAACACCCTGTTGTTCGAGTCGATCGTCAACACCGCGCACGTGACGCAGCCCGGCTGCCGCTTCGTCTTCAACTTCGCGGCCAAGTCCACCCCCGAAGACATTCGTCGCTGGTACCCGCACGCCGAGGCGGTGTCGCGATGACCACACATGAGGTCGACGTTCTCGTCGTGGGTGCCGGACCAACAGGACTCACCGCCGCGGGCGACCTGGCGCGAGCCGGCCGGTCGGTCACGGTGCTGGAACGTTGGCGCACGGTCAACCCGTCGAGCCGCGCGTTCGCCACCATGGCCCGCACCCTGGAGGTGCTCGACGCCCGGGGACTCGCCGACAACCTGTTGGCACAGGCCCACCAGGCGCCGGGTGTCACGATCTTCGGCGGCGCGCGCGTCGACCTCACTCACCTGGACTCGCCCTATCAATTCGTGATGGTCACACCACAGACCAAAGTCGATGAGGCGCTGCGCAATTACGCGATCGAGCAAGGCGCCGACATCCGGCGCGGCGTTGAGGTCACCGGACTCCTGCACGATGCCGACAGGGTGACCGTCGTTACGACCGGCGGCGACCGCTGGCGCGCGCGGTACGTGATCGGCGCTGACGGGGCGCACAGCACGGTTCGCACATTGGTGGGTGCGGATTTCCCGGGCAAGACGATCTTGTCCTCGATCGTGCTGGCCGATGTCAAGCTGGCGCACGCACCCGCCGACCAGGGTCTGCGGGTCGGCAGCACTCGCAATATGTTCGCGTTCCTGGCCCCCTACCAGCGCCGCGATGCGCAGGGCTCGTGGTATCGCGCCATGACGTGGGACCGCGGCTACCAAGCGCCTGACAGTGCGCCCGTCACGGACGACGAGATCGTCACCGTGCTGAAGCAGGCGATGGCCACTGACCTGACCGTGCTCGAAGTGGAGTGGAAGTCCCGATTCCATTGCGAGGAAAGGCAAGTCACGCGCTATCGGCATGGGAGGGTTCTCCTGGCCGGCGATGCGGCGCACGTGCACTCCCCCATGGGCGGGCAAGGCATGAACACCGGCATTCAGGATGCGGCGAACCTGGCCTGGAAGATCGACGCGGTCCTCGCGGGTGCCGACGACGCCGTGCTCGACTCCTACCACGAGGAGCGTCATCCGATCGGCAAGCGGGTCCTGTTCCAGTCCGGTCTGATGGCGCGCGGTGTGACGCTGCACCCGCGAGTCGCACGAAAACTGCGAAACATACTGGTGCCCAAACTCCTTGGTGTTCCGCGGATACGCGACGCGGTGGCCGGGAGCTTCGCGGGAACGACATTGCGGTACGCCCGCCACCACGGTGAGAACCCGCTGGTGGGCACTCGCGCAACGCAGATTCCGCTGATGCAGGGCCGGCTCACCGAGTTGCAACGGGTGTTGCCCGGATTCGCGTTGATTCGCGAGTGTGGCGCTGCTCCCGTCGATGCGATCGATCTGCACCAAGCGGAACGGTCCGATGGCGACCCGGCAGTCCTCGTGCGTCCCGACGGCTACATCGCCTGGGCCGGAGATTCGGCCGACCGGGCCGGGTGGTCCGCGACACTCGCCCGGTGGACGGGCAGCGGGGTCGCCCCGAGTTATCGGCGCGCCCACTCTTCGGCGAGCAACTGGTAAGAGCGCACCCGGTCACCGTGGTCGTGGGTGATGGTCGTGATGAGCAGCTCGTCGGCTTCGGTGGCATCGCGTAACCGCTCGAGTTGATCGGCTACCTGCGCGGCGGATCCGACGAATTGCGTGTCGATCCGATCCGCGACAAGTTCGCGGTCGGCCTCGGTCCAGGTCTGCGTGCGCGCTTCGGCAGCGGTGGGAAACGGGATCGCGCCTTCAGCGGTGCGGATACTGCGTACCCACAGCCCGTACCCCGCCGACAACTCGCGTGCCGTCGCCTCATCGTCGGCGACGACGACGTCAGCGGAGACCGAGACGTAGGGCCGGTCCAGTTCGGCTGAGGGTTGAAACGCGGCCCGGTACGCATCGCTTGCCTCCAGGACCGAGGCCGGGGCGACGTGGTAGTTGGCGGCAAAGCGCAAGCCCCTGGCGCCGGCGACCGCGGCGCTCTCTCCGCCGCTGCTGCCCAGGATCCAGACCTGCAGGTCGGCGCCCGCCCCGGGCACGACGTGGGCTTCCTCCCCGTCAGCGGAACGATAGGTGTCGGCAATCAGCGCGAGCACGTCGTCAACCTGCTCGGTGTAGTTCTGCGATTGTGCGCCGGGTAGCTGCAGCAATGTCTTGTGCAAGGCAAAGCGCGGGGATTTCAACAGCGGCGTGGTGTCGAACTTCGCGGGGATCCGCAATCCGTGTGGCGCGTGGCCGTTCGCTACCGCCCGCGAGGCGGCGGCGACGGGTGCCGGGGAGGCACCCGGTTTGCCGCCGGAACGCCCCAGGCCGAGGTCGAATCGTCCCGGGTGCAGCGCATCGAGCAGCCCGAACTCCTCCACCGTGGACAGTGCGGTGCGATGACCCATCTGCACGGCGCCCGAGCCGAGCCGGATCGTCGAGGTGTGCGCAGCGGTCAGGGCCAGTAGCACCGCGGGCGAGGTACCGGCGACCCCGGGATTGAGGTGATGTTCGGCAAACCAGTAGCGCGTGTAACCCAGCGCCTCGGCATGCTGAGCCAGATCGATGCTGTTCCGCAACGCCTGCGGCGCAGTGGATCCCGACGAGATGGGGACCAGATCGAGTACCGCCAGTGGAGTCGTCATGACGATCTCTAGGAGGCCGATCTGGTGGCATCGGGGTCCGCGGACCGTCGCGGATCCGGCAGTGGCGCC
>JAVROG010000026.1:0-4215 GCA_032162865.1 Mycobacterium sp.
CGTGTCGTAGCGGCGGGTGCGTTCGGCTTCGGGAGTGACCCAGTTCGCCCACGGCCGCAGGAGATCGGAGCGCAACACCAGGTTCTCCCGACGCAGGAAGTCGGCGAAAGACAGCGTGTGATCGGCCAGCGCCTGGCGAGAGTCCCGGTATACCGAGGCGTCACCGACGATACTGTCCGCTGCCGATATGGCCTGGTCCGCAGGCCCGGCGAACAGCACGCCCGATTCCTCGAACGTCTCCCGTGCCGCCGCGCAGACCAGCGCGATGGCCAGGTCGGTCTCGATGCCGAACCGCTGCGCCCACCACTGCGGTGGCGGTCCCGCCCACGCGATGTCGGCATTGCGGTCGCGGTCGTCGACTCCGCCCCCCGGAAACACCATCACGCCGGGCGCGAACTCCATCTTCGAGTGGCGGCGCATCAGGAAAACTTTCAGGCCACCGGGGGCGTCGCGGACCAGCATCACGGTCGCCGCGGGCCGGGTCGGTAGCGGCACGTAGGTCTCGTTCACAGCTGCCGCCTCCGATGAGCCGCCCGAGTACGAACCCGACGGGCGAAGTATCGCCCGTCGACAACATCCAGCGCGATCCGCTGCCCGAACGCCGCGGACAGATTCTCGGCGGTCAGCACATCGGAGAGCAGACCGGATGCAACGACTTCGGCCTCCGAGAGCAGCAGGCAATGGCTGAACCCGGGTGGCACCTCCTCGACGTGATGGGTGACCAGCACCAGCGCGGGGGCGTCGGGGTCGGCGGCCAGGTCGGCCAGCCGGGCCACCAGTTCCTCTCGGCCACCCAGGTCCAGGCCGGCGGCGGGCTCGTCGAGCAGCAGCAGTTCCGGATCGGTCATCAGCGAGCGCGCGATCAGTACCCGCTTGCGCTCACCTTCGGACAGCGTCCCGTAGTCGCGCTCGGCCAGATGCTCGGCGCCCAGACTCTCCAGCATGTCCACCGCGCGCCGGTAGTCGATGTCCTCGTAGCGCTCCCGCCACCGGCCCAGCACCGAGTAACCGGCCGAGACGACGAGGTCGCGCACCACTTCGTCGCTGGGTATCCGCTGGGCTAGCGCCGACGAGCTCAGCCCGATCCGCGACCGCAGTTCGCTGACATCTACCCGGCCCAGTCGCTCGCCCAGCACGAAGGCCACGCCCGACGAGGGGTGCTCGGATGCGGCGGCGATACGCAGCAGCGAGGTTTTGCCAGCACCGTTGGGGCCGATGACAACCCAGCGTTCGTCGAGTTCGACGGCCCAATCCAGGGGTCCAACCAGGGTGCGCCCCCCGCGGCGCAGCGACACATTTCTGAAATCGATCAGCAGGTCGGGGTCGGCCGCTAGATCGCCGCCGTTTTCAGGCACTCGACCATCGTGCCGTATGCGCCGTAGCTTTAGTCGGCCGGGATCTCGACTCGGCGCACCACGCCGTCCATCGCGTCGGCGGCTTCGATCTCACCGCGGGTGACGCCCAGCAGAAACAGCACGGTGTCCAGATAGGGATGACTCAAGGACGCGTCGGCGACCTTGCGCAGCGCGGGTTTGGCGTTGAACGCGATGCCCATCCCGGCCGCGGCCAGCATGTCGATGTCGTTTGCGCCGTCGCCGACCGCGACGGTCTGCTCCATCGGCACCCCGAACCGCTCCGCGAACTCGCGCAGCGCCACCGCCTTGCCTGGCCGGTCGACGATAGTTCCGACCACTCGGCCGGTGAGTATGCCGTCCACGATCTCGAGCTCGTTGGCGGCGACGTAATCCAGCTTGAGTTCCTCGGCGAGCGGTTCGATGATGCGCCGGAAACCGCCGGAGACCACGCCGCAGCGAAATCCCAACCGCTGCAATGTGCGCAGCGTGGTGCGGGCACCGGGCATCAGTTCGAGCTGGGCGGCGACCTCATCGATCACTGAGGCGGGCAGACCCTTCAGGGTGGCCACCCGCTGCTCCAAAGACTCCGCGAAATCCAGCTCGCCGCGCATCGCGGCCTCGGTGATCGCGGCGACCGTTCCCAGCGCACCCGCCCGGTCCGCCAGCATCTCGATGACCTCGCCTTGGACGAGCGTCGAATCGACGTCGAACACGATGAGCCGCTTGGTGCGCCAGGCTAATCCGTAGTCCTCGACTGCGACGTCGACACGTTCGTCGGATGCCACCTTGGTCAGCGCGGTCCGCAGCGGCCCGTCGACGCCACGCGGCACCGACACTCGCAGTTCCAGACCGGTCACCGGGTAGTCGGAGATGCCACGGATGAAGTCGATGTTGACACCGAGGGTGGCCGCCTCCCTGGCGACGACTCCGAAGGCCCGCGCGGTGATCGGCCGCCCCAGCAAGAAAATGGTGTGACTCGATGGCTCCCGAATGACCGGTAGATCGTTGCTCCGCTCGATCGCGACGTCGAGGCCGACCGCGCGGATCGCGCCCTCGACATCGTGGCGCAATGCACTTCCGTCGGCGATTTCCAGCGCGCACGACACGAGAACGCCCAGCGTGAGTCGGCCACGGATGACAACCTGTTCGACGTTGAGCAGCTCAACACCGTGTTTGGACAGGACCTCGAAAAGCGCAGACGTCACACCAGGCTGATCGACGCCGGTGACGGTGATCAGCACCGACACCTTGGGAGACGCGGTCACCCGCGGATGCCACCCATCCAAGCCATCAAGAGCGAACGTCGACTTCGTCTGCTCGGGTGACGTCGCTGCCCTCTTCACCGTGAGCGCGGCCGACGTGGGATTCGGCGCGCATCCGTTCCACCATGTGCGGGTAGTGCAGCTCGAACGCCGGGCGCTCCGAACGGATGCGGGGCAGCTCGGTGAAGTTGTGCCGCGGCGGCGGGCAGCTGGTGGCCCACTCCAGCGAGTTGCCGTATCCCCATGGGTCGTCGACGGTGACGACCTCGCCGTAGCGCCAGCTCTTGAACACGTTCCACACGAACGGGAACATCGACGCACCCAGGATGAACGCCCCGATGGTCGAGACGATGTTCAGACCCTGGAAGTTGTCACTGGGCAGGTAGTCGGCGTAGCGGCGTGGCATGCCCTCGTCCCCCAGCCAGTGCTGCACCAGGAACGTGGTGTGGAAACCGATGAACGTCAGCCAGAAGTGCAGCTTGCCCAGCCGCTCGTCGAGCAGCCGGCCGGTCATCTTCGGGAACCAGAAGTAGATGCCCGCATAGGTGGCGAAAACGATCGTGCCGAAGAGCACGTAGTGGAAGTGCGCCACCACGAAATAGCTGTCCGTGACATGGAAGTCCAGCGGTGGGCTGGCCAGCAGCACACCGGTCAAGCCGCCCAACAGGAAGGTGAGCAGGAAGCCGACCGAAAACAGCATCGGCGTCTCGAAGCTCAACTGACCTTTCCACATCGTGCCGATCCAGTTGAAGAACTTGATCCCGGTCGGAACTGCGATCAGATACGTCATGAAAGAGAAGAACGGCAGCAGCACGGCTCCGGTGGCGAACATGTGGTGCGCCCATACCGCCACCGACAATGCCGCGATCGACAGCGTCGCGTAGACCAGCGTGGTGTACCCGAAGATCGGCTTGCGGGAGAACACCGGGAAAACCTCGGTGACGATGCCGAAGAAGGGCAGCGCGATGATGTACACCTCGGGATGGCCGAAGAACCAGAACAGGTGCTGCCACAACAGAACTCCGCCGTTGCCCGGGTCGTAGATGTGCGCGCCCAGATGCCGGTCGGCGGCCAGACCGAACAACGCAGCCGTCAGCAGCGGGAAGGCGATCAGCACCAGGATCGACGTCACCAGGATGTTCCAGGTGAAGATCGGCATCCGGAACATCGTCATGCCGGGCGCGCGCATGCACACCACGGTGGTGATCATGTTGACCGCACCCAGGATGGTGCCCAGACCGGCAACCGCCAGACCCATGATCCACAGGTCGCCGCCGGCGCCGGGCGAGTGGATGGCATCGGTCAACGGGGTGTAGGCGGTCCAGCCGAAGTCAGCGGCTCCGCCGGGCGTAATGAAACCCGCGATAGCGATGGTGGCCCCGAACAGGAACAGCCAGAAGGAGAAGGCGTTCAGCCGCGGAAACGCGACGTCGGGTGCGCCGATCTGCAAGGGCAGCACCAGATTGGCGAAGCCGAAGACGATCGGGGTGGCATAGAACAGCAGCATGATCGTGCCGTGCATGGTGAACAGCTGGTTGGACTGCTCATTCGACAAGAACTGCAAACCCGGCGCCGCCAACTCGCTGCGCATCAGCAGG
>JAVROG010000027.1:0-5505 GCA_032162865.1 Mycobacterium sp.
CAGGTGATGCGGCTCAGGTGCGGTTCGGCCCGGGTCTGCGCCACCCGCAGGCTCCACATGCCGAGCCAGTTGCGCAGCGTGCACGCCGCGGCGATGCCGCGCGCGGAGCGGTTCGCCTTCACCGGGACTCCGGCGTAGCACGAATTCGATTCGCGCTCGGTGGGTTCGAGGCTGGGGTCCACCATGCGCGGGTCGGCCCAGGTGCGCAGCACCGTGAATGGCCGGTCGGAAAACCCGGCGGCGCCAATGCGTTGGAGTTCGGCCTGGGCCCAGTCGGTGATGGCATGGTTGCGCGCCACCTGCGCCGCCCGATAGCGCTCGACGAACTCCGGTGCGTAGGGCGGGCCGTTCCGCTCGTCGAACAGATCCAGGTCGGGATCGGTTGCCACGGGGTCGGTTTCGTCGATCACGGCACCGTCCATCCAGGCGGTCAGCACATCCGGGCGCCCAGGATGGGCGGCGGTGGCGATGAACGCGTCCGCGGGTAGCAACTCGGTCACCCCGGCGGCGGGCCGCATGCCATCCAGCGGGGTCACATTCGGGTCCACTGCCTGCGACTGGTAGGCAGACATCAACGAGCCGCCGCCCGAATTACCCAGTAGGACAATCACTTCGACGCCCGCAACCTCGCGCAGCCAACGCACCCCGACCCCGATGTCGACCAGTGCATGGTCGAGCACAAAGCTACTTTCGAAGCCGCGGAACCGGGTGTTCCAACCCAGGAATCCGACGCCGCGCGCCGCCATGTAGTCGGCGATGTAGTGCTCGGAGAAGTCGATCTGGTAGTGCGTGGCGATCACCGCCACTTTCGGTTTGTGCCCCTCGGCGTAGTGATAGAGCCCCTGGCAGGGGTGCCCGCCGGCGCCGGCGCGGCCCGCGGTGGGTGACGATAGCCCGACGAAGTCGCGGGTGACGTGAGTCAAGGTGAGCGATCCTCCTTGCTGTAGATGGCCCGGTAGTAGATGTTGGCCAGCGTCTGGATGCAGGCCTGGTCGTCGGGTTCCGGTGTCCGGGTCAGCTGGATGTAGCAGAACTGGTTGAACATCGCCACGATGGCCTCGGCCAGCAGGTGCGGGTCGTCGTCGGGGCAAAAGCCTTGCCGTTGAGCGCGTTTGACCGATTCGGCGATGAACTCGAGCGGAATCGCGCACATCTGGGCCCAATGCTGCGCGAAGTCGTCGCTTATCATCGCCAATTGGGAAACGCTGATCATCTCCGCGAGTCGATGGCGGTAGGTGTGCCAGTGGGCGGCGGCGGCCTGGTGCGCGCGTTCGCGTTCCGACAGGCCGTGCTCGGTCACAGAAAGGGCCCGCTGGTTGGCCTCATCGCGGAAGCGCAGGGCCCACTGGCGAACCATCGCCTCTTTGGAGTCGTAGTAGTTGTAGAACGAGGCCGCCGAGCGGCCGGCTTCGGCGGCGATGTCGGCAATGGTTGTCGCGAGAATTCCTTTGCGCGCGATCACCGTTCGCGCGGCATCGTCAATCGCGGCTTGGGTACGTCGGCCGCGGTGCGTCGGAAACTGTCTCGATGGTGGCGAGCCGCTGCGCCCGGCTGTGCCGGACGGTGTCGACCCGCTGCGCCCGGCTGTGCCTGACGTTGTCGCCCCGCTGCGCCCGGCTGTGCGGGATGGTGGCGACCCGCTGCGCCCGGCTGTGCCTGATGGTGGCGACCCGCTGCGCCCGGCTGTGCCGCCCTTGCGATCGCCACGGCCGCCCTTGCGATCGCCACGGCCGCGCTTGCGATCGCCACGGCCCGCGGGTGGCGAATCGGGTTCTACCGTGCTCGACACCTGCGCCTTTCCTGGAACAGACCTGAATCTGATGTTAGATTCAGGTCTGGATCTTAGCTAATGGCGGGGATCGATGGGAGTCGCGAAATGATCAAGCCGCACAACACCAACACCGAGTTCGAGCTCGGCGGAATCAACCATGTTGCGCTGGTGTGCTCGGACATGGCGCGCACCGTGGACTTTTACAGCAATGTCCTGGGCATGCCGCTGATCAAGTCGCTCGATCTGCCAGGCGGCGCGGGGCAGCACTTCTTCTTCGACGCCGGCAACGGCGACTGCGTCGCCTTCTTCTGGTTCACCGAGGCGGCGGACCGGGTGCCGGGTATTTCGTCGCCGGGCGCACTGCCGGGGCTGGGTGACATCACCAGTGCGGTGAGCACGATGAACCACCTCGCCTTTCACGTACCGGCGGAGAAATTTGACGCCTATCGGCAGCGACTGAAGGACAAAGGGGTGCGGGTCGGCCCGGTGCTCAATCACGACGAGAGTCCGATGCAGGTGTCCGCGACGGTGCATCCCGGGGTATACGTTCGCTCGTTCTACTTCCAGGACCCCGACGGCATAATGCTGGAATTTGCTTGCTGGGTAAGGGAATTCACCGAAGCTGATACCCCTGCGGTGCCGAAGACCGAGGCCGACCGGCGGCCTCCGGTGGCGGCCGCCCGCTGATTGGGTGCCGCGGGGGAGAATGCTCCTCATGACCGAGGCCATTCTGACCGATGACGAGATCGCGGTGCTGACGCCGGAGCAGCGCCGGGAACTGATCTCCCGGCTCGAGGCACCACTGAGTGAACTGGAGGACCCGGTCGCCCTGAACCGCATGCGGCACATCCGGTTGGGCCTGATCGTCAGCGGTTTGATCGTGATGATTCCGTGGATTGCCTACCTCGCGCTGGTGCTGCCGCAGAAGTACGTCGCGAACAACTGGCCCGCGACCTGGATTGGTTTCGACATGCTGTTGGTCGTCTTCATGGCGGCAACGGCGGTGCTGGGTTACCTGCGCCGTCAGTTGTTGGTACTGACCGCGTTCACCACCGGGGTATTGCTGATCTGCGACGCGTGGTTCGACCTGATGACTGCCGGACCTGAGGATGCGGCGTTGTCGGTGGTGACCGCGGTGCTGATCCAGGTGCCGATGGCCTTCTTGCTGATATCCGGGGCGCTCCGCGTTATGCGTCTGACCTGGATGCGCCTGTGGTTTGATCCCGAGGTGCGCCTATGGCAGGTGCCGTTGATGCCGTGACGCGGGGACGGTACAAACTAGGGTCGGTCAGCCCGACGATCAGTGCCGCCAGGTGATCGGCGAGTTCGTCCGGCTCCATCTGCACGTCGCCGCTGATCCAGGCGCTCAGCGTCTGCCCGACCCCGCCGACCGCAAAGTGTGCTCCCGCTTTCACGCGATCATTCGCCGGTGCCCGCAGGATGTCGACGGCGTGCTGGCCGGATAGCAGGGCGAACAACGCGCTCGACTCGGCTCGCTTGCGCACCACCACGGCATTGGCGAGTTGGGTGCTGAACAGCAGCCGTCCGATCCGGGCGTCGCTGCCAATGGTCCGCACGACGTGGGTCATTCCGGCCCGTGCCTGCTCGTGTGGCGTCGCCGCTGCGGCCGCGGCGGCAATGGTGGCGGCCAGGTCCGCGACTACCCAGTCGAAGACGCACCCGACGAATTCGTCCTTGTCGGTGAAGCTTTCATAGAAATACCGGGCCGACAACCCCGCGCGGTGACATACCTTGCGGACGGTCAGCTCGGATTGGAAATCGAAGTTTTGGTCGTCGGCGCCCAAGAGATCGAGGCCGGCGGCCAGCAACTGGTTGCGGCGCGCGGCCAGCCGTTCGGCCGCCTCGACGCCGCGGTACGGCCGCGCGCTCGCGGCTTCACCAGTCATGAACACCATCTTGACATCCGTACGCGACACGGGCCAATATCAGGAAACAGCCGTTATCAGAATTAGCGGGCGACTGCCAGGAGTCAACGATGACCATTCAACAGACCCTTCAACAGCCCTTGCCGCACGTGGAGCGCCCGATCTCCGACCCGCCGCGGTCACAGCCCCAGAGCCGGCGCCGGCGGCGGATCGCCGGCGACTACGGCATGATGGGCATTGCGCTGTTGGCCGGCCCGGCCAACGTGATCATGGAGTTGGCGCGCCCCGGCGTCGGGCACGGTGTCGCGGAGAGTCGCGTCGAAAGCGGCCGAATCGACCGCCACCCGATCAAGCGGGCACGCACCACGTTCACCTATATAGCGGTGGCAAACAACGGCACCGATGCCCAGAAGGCGGCGTTTCGTCGCGCGGTGAATGGTGCGCACGCACAGGTCTATTCGACGCCTGACAGCCCGGTGTCCTACAACGCGTTCGATCCCGAACTGCAGCTGTGGGTGGCGGCCTGCATCTACAAGGGCGGTATCGACATCTATCGCACCTTCGTCGGAGAGATCGACGAAGCTGACGCCGATCGTCTGTACCGGGAGGGTGTGACGCTCGGTAGCACCTTGCAGGTGCCGCCGGAGATGTGGCCGGCGGACCGGGCCGCCTTCGACAAGTACTGGCAGGAGTCTCTCGACAAAGTGCACATCGATGACACCGTCCGCGAATTTCTGTATCCGATCGCGGTGTCCCGGATACGCGGCGTCCGGTTACCGCGCCGGTTCCGCGAGCGCGCCGAAGGCTTCAATCTCCTGATCACCACGGGATTTCTGCCGCAGCGCTTTCGCGACGAGATGAAGCTGCCCTGGGATGCCGCCAGGCAACGGCGCTTCGACCGGCTCATGTCGGCTATCGCGGCGGTGAACAGTGCGCTGCCCCCAATCATCCGGAAGTTTCCGTTCAATCTGATGATGTGGGATCTGGGTCGGCGGATAGGAAACGGTCGACCGTTGGTCTGACCCTCACGGGGCGTTGTCGAAGCTTATTCAAGCGGACCCGCCGATACACCCCGGCGCTCGAAAGCCACCGACTCCGTCGCTGCCGCTAAGTGACCGTCGTAGAGATTGCCCGGTGCGCCGAGGCCGCCGTCGCCGCCTGGCGAGATGAAGTCCGGACGGTGCGCCTAACGCATTCAGCCAAAGCATGTCACCCCGTTGTAAACGATAATCATTTTCAGTAGGCTACCAGCTATTGACTCTGCTCGGGCCGAGGAGTGTTCGTCTTGATGTTGCACGCCGTATGCGAAAGATTGGCCGTCGCAGGCGATGTCATGGCGCGCTCGAGTGGCTTGCGATGACTGCCCCGATCTGGATGGCCGCACCGCCAGAGGTCCACTCCGCGTTGCTGAGCAGCGGTCCGGGTCCGGGATCCTTGCTGGCGGCGGCGGATGCATGGAGCTTGCTGAGCGCTGAGTACTGCTCGGTAGCCGACGAGCTCATCGCGTTGTTGGGGTCGGTGCAGGCCGGCGCGTGGGAGGGGCCGAGCGTCGAGTCGTATGTGGCCGCGCACGCGCCGTATCTGGCGTGGTTGACGCAGGCCAGCGCGGACAGCACGGCACGGACCGCCGAACATGAAACCATGGCCGCGGCCTACGCCACCGCGTTGGCGGCCATGCCGACCCTGCCCGAATTGGCCGCGAACCACGTCATCCACGGAGCGTTGGTGGGGACCAACTTCTTTGGCATCAACACCATCCCGATTGCGCTCAACGAGGCCGACTATGTGCGGATGTGGGTTCAGGCCGCCGCCACGATGGCCACCTATCAGGCGATCTCCAGCACCGCG
>JAVROG010000028.1:0-8861 GCA_032162865.1 Mycobacterium sp.
CCGAAGTAGGTGGCGACGTAAATTGCCGGACGGTTGGCCACTGCGCCCAGCGCGTTGTATACGGCCTCGGCCAGCGCGGGAGCGTCGGGGGAGATATCAGTAACCAGCGCGGGCTCGTCGAATTGCACCCACTGCGTTCCGCTGTCCGCAAGCAGGGACAACAGCTCGGAGTAGATCGGCACCAGCTCCTGGAGCCGCTCGACCGGTGGCGCTGCGCCGTCCACTGCCTTGCTGAGCAGCAGGAAGGTCACCGGTCCGATGATCACGGGACGGGCGGGAATTCCCTGTTCTTGCGCTTCCTTGAGCTCGGAGAGCACCTTGTCGGGGTGGAGCGTGAACTTGGTGGACGGTCCGATCTCGGGAACCAGGTAGTGGTAATTGGTGTCGAACCACTTGGTCATCTCCAGCGGCGAGACGTCGTCGTTGCCCCGTGCGGCGGCGAAGTAACGGTCCAGCTCGTCGGAGATCCCGCTCACTCGGGAAGGCAGTGCGCCGAGCAGAACCGAGGTGTCGAGCATCTGGTCGTAGTAGGAGAAGGTGTTGATCGGCACCGAGTCGAGGCCAGCGGCGGCGAGATCCGACCAGGTGTCGCGGCGTAGGGTGGCCGCGACGGATTCGAGGTCGGATCGGCTGGTGCGGCCTGCCCAGTAGCCCTCGGTCGCGCGTTTGAGTTCGCGGCGCGGACCGATTCGAGGGGAACCGGTAACGGTTGCGGTAAATGGTTGTGCGGTCACTAGCGGGTCCTTCAATCGACGGGTTGGTCACCGCCCGCGGACGCGCAGCCGATCCGGTTGCGGTGCGTACCTCCGGTACATAACCGCAACAAGTACGGCCAAACGCCCATTCCACGAGGCGATGTGCCGCCGGGCGCGGCGCGCCCGACACAACTGGCAGGTCTTCGGACTCACAGGCGCGCACCTTTGGTGGTGCTCCTACTGGCCGTCGCTTCCCAGTCTCAGATAACTCTCCGAGGGCCAGTGCTCTATGACGGCGGTCGTTCCTGCATACCGCTGCGGGACAGTCCCGGATTCTCACCGGGTTCCCTCTCGCGAGGCTGATGGCCTCGCTCGATGCTGGCACCGCATGCCGCGGCGACAGCAGACCAGCTGCGAGGACAAGGCTACTCTGCGGGTCTACGCGGGCGCGAATACGCCAAATCCGGCGTCAGCCCGCGAGCGCTTCGGTGATCGGGACGTCACCATTGTTGAAGTCGATGGTCCGTCCAATCGTCGAATCGTCGGCGAGGGCCGCGGCGGCGACGGCAGCGACGTCCGCGCGCGAAACCGAACCCTTCGCCTCGCCGATCCCGATGCGGCCGGTAGCCGGGTCGAGAGTGAGCCGCCCCGGCCCAAGCACGGTCCAATCGAGATCACTGGCGCGCAGATGCGTGTCCGCGGCGGCCTTGGCCTCCGCGTAGGCAAAGAACGAATCGTCGCGCGGTACCCCGTGATCTGGACCGGCACCGAAATACGACACCATCACGAACCGCTTGACGCCGGCCTGCGCGGCGGCATCGATCACCCGGATCGCAGCGTCGCGGTCCACGGCGTAGGTTCGCGCCTCGTCGCCCCCGCCCGCGCCGGCGGC
This sequence comes from Mycobacterium sp., assembly GCA_032162865.1. Taxonomy (GTDB): domain Bacteria; phylum Actinomycetota; class Actinomycetes; order Mycobacteriales; family Mycobacteriaceae; genus Mycobacterium. The sequence continues at coordinate 1,588 of JAVROG010000028.1, forward strand.
GAAGACGACCGCGTCGTTTCCGGCCACCAGGCCGGCCAGCGCGTCGGTGTCGAGATTCTCGATATCTGCCGTCACAGGTTCCGCACCGGCTGAGGTGACGTCGTCGGTGTGATCGGGATTGCGGAAGACCGAGGTCACCTGGTCGCCGCGCTCACTGAGAATTCGGGCCAACTGCAGGGCGACCTTGCCGTGGCCGCCGATAACGATGATGTGCGCCATGCTTCGACGCTACGCCAACCGCTCGGACCACTTTTGAGCCGCGCGTGGCTATTTGGTGCGAACGGCGACGCCGCGCAGCGTCGTGTCACGAGCGAGAATGAGGGATGTACGGGTGCCCACTTCGCGCAGGATGTTCTCCGGGATCCACTGCATGCCGATGACGCAGCGGGCCAGCACAGTGGTGGATGGCGCATCGGTTCGGATCTCTGCCGACCGAATGCCCTCGGAGAGCAGCGATTTCATCTGGCGCAACCGCGTCGGGTAGGACCATCCCGGGTTGACGGTGTCGCGAGGCGGCGACTGGCGCATCCAGGCGAGCTGGATCCTGAACTCGTCAGAGAACTGATCCAACGCATTGACGTTGACCCAGCTCAGTGCGTCCAGTTTCTCGATGGGAGTCGCCTCGCAGCGCAGCACATCAACCCATCCCGCTTCGACCTTCTTGCCGAACGAACGCATGATCGACGCCAGCAGTTCGTCCTTGGATCCGATGACACGGTAGACGGTGCCGGTCCCCAGGCCGGCTGCCGACGCGATGTCCCTGATGGTGGTGACTTCATATCCCTTGCGGCCGAACTCCGTTCGCGCCACCGCTCGCAGGTGGGCCGCTTTGTCACTGGGGTCGGCTTCGCTGTCGTCGGCCCATGTCCGGATGACCTCGGTGGCCGCGGTGAAAGCCTTAGACCGGTCCAGCGCTCGATCGGTTGGCGACCGGGATGCTAACCCCTGCAATATGATCCGGCACATCAGCGCGGCCACCTGGTCGGCGGAGGAGCTGTGTCGGATGACGTCAAGCCCTACCTGCAGCATGGTCTGGCAGATACGGTCCGCCAGCGTGGGTAGGTCGACGTCGGCCTTGATGTAGCCGCTCCACCGGGCGGCGCGCAGCGTTTGCAGCATCGCCTCCAGTATTGCGTCGGGTCGCTGCTGCGTCAGTTTCATCAGTTCGGGATCTGCGCTGGGGCCCTCGTAGAACGACATCTGCAGGGCAGCACGATGCCGCACAGCACAGTTGGCGATCGCCGATCCCAACTCGATGATCTTCTCGGCTGCGGGTCGAGAGTCCGGTTCATCCAATTTCGCTTGAGCGCTTTGTCCGATGCGATTGAGGTCGGCCTGGTAGCGGCGGATGAGCTCGACCAGGATCGCTTCTTTGGATTCGAAGTGGTGATACAGGCTTCCCGGGAGAATGCCTGCCGCATCGGCGATCTCCTGTAACGAGGTCCGCAACCCGGATGACGCGATCAGCGTCGCGGCGGTCTCGAGGATCTCGGTCCGGCGGGTGCCGGATTCGGTTGCGCTATCGGTCATGGGCGGCGGGACGTGGTGGCGAATCGCACTGTCGGTAACATGCGAATCTCGTCCTCCCGCTGAACCAAATCTTTGTTAGAGGTTATCAGACTAGCCGCGGCAAACGCGCTGCATAGGGACCCAACGGGGTGAGTAGCACCATCCTAAACGGGCGGACCGGACCAGCGGTCAAAGGCGACCACTTCGTCGAGGGCCACCCGCCGGGCGGGCCGAAAAGTATGTCCGGCGCGCAGGCGGGCGACCGGAAGTAGACAACCCTGCACGTAGGTGTCCGGGATGCCGAGCAGCTCCCTGACGGCCGCTTCGTGGTGCAGGTGCAGGGTCGTGATGCAGGTGCCGTAGCCCCGCGTGTGCAGGGCCAGCTGAAAGTTCCACACCGCCGGGAAGATCGAGCCGTACAACGTCGCGAGGTGGAACGATTCATCACCGTCTATTCGCGGCAGGTACGGCTGGTAGCACGGGATGACCAGAACGGGAACCTTCGACATGTTCTCGACCAGCCACTCCGTAGACGACATCAGCCGACTCTCCGGTGTTCCGGCCGGCATCAAGTCGGCGAGCAGCTGCCCACCGACTCTGAGCAGATACGCGGAGCGGTACAGCTGCGCGATCTCGTCTCGCAGCTCCTGGTCGGTGACTACCAACCACCGCCAAGACTGCGCGTTCGAGCCGTTCGCGGCCTGCAAGCCGATGCTCAGGCACTCGCCGATCTCGCCGAGGTCGACGGGTGCCGCCAGGTCCAGCGACTTGCGCGCCGAGCGGGTCGCGTTGAGCAGGTAGGAAATGTCCACGATCAGCCGCGCCGCTGGGCCAGGCGCGCACCGACTTCGGTGAGATAGCGGTCGGGCCCACCGAGGAACGCGCTCCAGCTCAGCAGGCGCTTGAGATAGAGATGAGCATCGTGCTCCCAGGTGTAACCGATGCCGCCGAACACCTGGATCGCGGTGTCGCCGACGGTGGCCAACCGCCCGGCGAATGCCTTGGCCCGAACGGCGGCCAGATGTCGCTCCTCCGCGTCCGCATGATCGGCTGCCCATAAGGCGTGGATCACCCCGCTGCGAGCCAACTCGACCGTTTCATACATGTCGACGCACAGATGTTGGATCGCTTGGAAAGATCCGATGAACTGGCCGAATTGCTTTCGTACCTTTGCATATTCGATTGCCATGTCCTGGACGGCGCGTGCGGCACCGAGGGCGTCGGCGGCCGTCGCGATGAGCACGTCGTCGACCACGGCCTGGATGGCGTCTGCCGACGCCGTGGCCAGCCGCTGCGCGATGACACCGTCGAGCTCGACTCGAAACTGCTTGCGGGTCTGGTCTACACCGCGTTCGGCAATTACCGAAACGTCGGACGACGCGGTCTTGACCGCGAAAAGCCCAGTGCCGTCGCGGTCTTGCGCCAGGACCAGCAGGATGTCGGCGGCAGCGGCGTCGGCTACCGCGGCGATCTCGCCCTTCAGCGTGACGCGGAGGTCGTCACCGTCGTTGCGTTCGATGGCGGCGACCGAGCCGGCATCGAGCAGACCAATGGTGGCGATCGTGGTGCCGTCAGCGATCCCGCTGAGAATCTCGGTGGCCGACGCACCGCCGAGCCGGGTCAGTGTGCGGGTGGCGCCGACCGCGGTGGACAACCAGGGCCCGGGGTGCAGTCCCGCGCCGAGTTCTTCGGCGACAATGCCGGCCTCGACCATGGTCATGTCGGCACCGCCGCATTCCTGTGGGACGAGTAGGCCGGTCGCCCCCAGGTCGGCAAGTCCGCGCCACACCGCCTCCGTGGTTCCGGCGGGGTTGTCGAGCAGGGGACGCACATGTCCCGAGATCGGTGCTCGCTCGGCGAGAAAGCGTCGCACCGTATCGCGCAGCGCGACTTGCTCTTCGGTCAGTTCAAGGTTCATTTTCGTGGCAGTCCCAGCACCCGTTGGGCGGTGATGTTCTTATTGATCTGACTCGTGCCGCCCGCGATGGTCAGCGACCGTGACGTCAGCCGGTAGTCGCTCCAGCGGCCATGCACTCCGCGAGTGCCCAGCACGTCGAACGCGAGGGCGGCAAGATCCTGTCCGATCTCGCCCCACACCGTCTTGGCCAGGCTTGCCGATCCGAGTGCGTCACCACCGTGCAACGTGGCCGAAATGGCTCGTTGGCAGAGCACTTCGAGATACTTGATGCGGACCGCGATCTCACCCAGACGTCGCAGGATCACCGGATCCTCGAGCGCGTCGCCACCGTCGATCTCGGCGAAGTCGGCCACCAGTTCTTCCAAACGCACCTCCAACTCGGCGTACAGCCGAGCCGCTCCGGCCCGCTCGTGACTCAACGTCGTGGTGGCCACCTGCCAGCCCGCATTGAGCGGACCGAGCAACGCATCGGCCGGCACCCGCACATCGTGAAAGAACACCTCGGCGAAATCGGTGTCACCGTTGAGCGTCACGAGCGGGCGTGTCTCGATACCGGGCAGGCTCATGTCCACAATCAGGCAGGAGATGCCCTTGTGTTTCGGTGCGTCGGGATCGGTGCGGACATACAACTGGCACCACTTCGCCTTATGGCCCAGCGAGGTCCAGATCTTCTGGCCGCTGACGACGAAGTCGTCCCCGTCACGCACCGCTTTGGTGCGCAGGGCGGCCAGATCGGACCCGGCTTCCGGCTCCGACATGCCTTGGCACCAGATATCGTCGGCGCGCATCATGCGGGGTAGCAGCGTCTTCTTCTGATTCTCGGTGCCGTACTGCATGATCGCTGGCGCAATGTTGTTCATACCGATGACGTTGAGCGGCAACGGCGCCCGGGCTCGCGTTGTTTCCTCGGTGTAGACCAGCTGTTCGAGAACCGTCGCGCCGCGGCCGCCGTACTCGCGGGACCAGGAGACGGCGGCCCAGCCGGCGTCGGCCATGGTCGCGTTCCACGTGCGGAGTTTTTCGAATCCCGCATCATCACGGCCCGATGGGCGGCGGGCGGCAATCAGTTCGTCGGTCAGATTCTTCGACAGCCAGGCACGCAGCTCGTCGCGGAACTGTTCAACTTCCGCCGGGTAGGAGAAATCCACGTTGCCTATTCGACCTCATCCGATTGCCTGCAGCCAAGCCCGAACTTTACACATGGGAACAGATGTTTGGTCAATCGGATTCTTGGTGTTGCAACTTGCGTGACGCCGCCAGCGATCGATCGTACGAGGGGTCCGTCATGCCATGCTGCGCGATTCGCGTCCCCGGCACCATGGCGATGACTTCCTCGGTGAGCAGCGACTGCGATTCGCTCATGAATTCCACGACGCAAACGCGATCGACGATGGCCCACCGTCCGTCGCGCCGCTCGAGCCGATCGACGTAACGTCCGCCGGAGACCGTCATGTGACTCGCCGGTTCCCGGTCGGTTCCGATGAACAGGTAGTAAGTCTCGGCGTGGGCTTCGTCGCCGTCGATGTCGGCGGTGTGGTTCAGCAGATAGTGCTGATATCGCGTCTGCGTGCGGTGATACGCAAGGGCCCAATCGATGAAGTCGTCCACTTCGCCCACGAAGCCGACGTGGTCATCGATCGCGCCGTCGTGGTAGGCCGACCGCAACAGTGCCCGATCCTGCCGGTCGATTCCGCGCGCGTACCGCTGCATGCAATCGTGGATTTCGGCGCGGTCGGCGAGGCGTCTGACCTGTTCCCGCAGTTCTTCCTCGACGGCCATGTCCACGCTCATGTGATGTCCGATCGGGCCGATCTGATTGACTGCGGCGGTACCGGACTTTACGGTGGAACAGATATTTGGTCAACGAGTTCAGTCGTGGTTCGGGGGTTGAGCGTGGGAAAGGTCGACGCTCCTGACGCCGGTTTGCAGGCCCTTGGCATGCTCGCTTCTGCGCTCGCGGGCCGGCCGATCGCGGTTGCCCAACTGCAACCCGGTGAACCCCCGTGGACGGATGGTCAGACGCTGCACGTCGATGCCGCCGCAGGAGCCCGCACCAGACTCGCGTCGCTGGCCGTGCAGGCATCGTTGATCGCGGCCGGGAGCCTGGATCCCGAGGTGGTGCGTGCACTGGTGCGCCACCCCAAGGTGGCCAAGCGCTATCTGGCGATCGAGGCGCACCGCGCACTGGTCGCCAACGCCGACCTGCTGCCGCGCAGCCTGGCGTCGTTGGGCAACCGCGACATCGCGAATCGCAGTGATTCGCCTGCCGCTTCGCTGCGAATCGCCCAAGGGCGCGATGCCATCGACGACCCGGCGCCGGAGTTCGGTGTGATCCGCGCGGCGAAGGTGCTGGCCGTGGGCGCCAAGGCGGCCAAGCAAGAAGATGAGGCGAATCCGCAACACGTCCCGCGGAGCCAAGGCAAGCAGGAACTCGAGGAACTCGATGACGGCGAGGTCGACGATTCCGACGATCCCGATTTGTTCACCAGCCCGGTTGGCGGCGGCGGCTTCATCGGCAAATGGCTGAAGAAGATGCTGTCGTCGGCTCGGAAGACCGGTAGCGGCGGCGGGCCGCCCGGCGCCGATAGCCCCACGCATCGCACCAACGCAGCAAAGCGCGGCTTGCATGCTGTGTCGTCGCTGGCTACGACATCGAGCGAAGATGTCGGCGGTGGGAAGGACCCAACCTCCGACGGGGTGAAGTATCCGGAATGGGACGTAGCACGCAAGAGTTACCGCCCCGAGTGGTGCACCGTGCGCGAGGTCGAGCCGAAGATCCAGGCACAAGCGACCCCCGCAATCGAAGCTGCGATCGGCGTGCGGCGGCCACTTTCACGACTTGGGATGGGTCTGCACCGGCGCCACCGCCAGACGCAAGGCGACGACATCGACATCGACGCGGCGGTGGAAGCGCACGTCGAGCTGCGGGCCGGGTCGGCGCCGGACGAGGCGGTGTACCTCGACAGCCTCCGGCGCCGGCGTGACCTGTCGGTACTACTGCTGCTAGATGTCTCGGGGTCGGCCGCGGAGCCCGGAACGATGGGGCGCACGGTGCATGAACAACAGCGTGCCGCCGTCGCGAACCTCGCCGTTGCATTGCACGACCTGGGTGACCGAGTTGCGTTGTACGCCTACTACTCTCAGGGCCGGCGCGCGGTGAGCATGGTGCCCGTCAAACGATTCGACGACCACCTCGACACGCGCGTGATGCGGCGTCTGAACAGTCTGGAGCCCGGTGCTTACTCGCGTCTCGGTGCAGCAATCCGCCACGGCTCGGCGGTCTTGGAGGCCCGCGGTGGTACCTCACGTCGGCTCTTGGTGGTGTTGTCCGACGGCCTGGCGTACGACCACGGATACGAGCGGCCCTACGGTGCCGCCGACGCGCGCCGCGCACTGACCGAGGCCCGCCGCCGGGGCACTGGCTGCGTCTGCCTGACGATCGGCGCGGGCACCGATGTGCAGTCACTGCGCAGAGTATTCGGCAGCACCGCACACGCGATCATTGCCCGCCCAGACCAACTCGCGGGCGTGATCGGACCACTCTTTCGGTCCGCGTTGCGCTCGGCAGAGGTTCGCCGGAGGGTGTCCTGAAAAGCATAGTAGTGTCCGAAGTTCGCGCTGATGCCATGTCCCAGAATGCAGTTGGTGCGTCAGCGCGGTGCGCCGGCCAGGTCGTCGGGCGAACTTGAAACAAAGATCTGTTCCGGCTAGGCTCCAATAAGCGCGATGGCAGAAGGGAAGCTATGGCCAACGAGTCCGGAATTGCCCACCGGAACGGCGCGGCCCCAGAGGTGGCGGATAAGGTGCGGCCCTACTACACAGCGGTTGGCCGCGAAGAGGCCATCTT
>JAVROG010000029.1:0-5928 GCA_032162865.1 Mycobacterium sp.
TATCGCGCTGACCCACACCGAGCCCTTGCAGCAGCCGCAGGGCGTCGACCTGGCGGTGTCGTTCGCGGGGACGGTCATGTCGTGACTAACTCAGCTGTTCTCGGACAACTGGCTGACTTGAACATCGAGTGCCGAACCAACCATTAACATCGTGAGGAGAAGCTGTGAGCCGCCGTCAGACATATATCGGAATCGCCGGCCTGCTGTTGGGATTGATCGGACTGGCAGCCCTTTGGTTTCCGGTTTACCTGGATCAGTTCGACCATTACGGCATGAAGATCAGCTGCGGCAACGGGATCGGTTCCCACATCGCACAGACGCAAGTCGACGGCGACGCGGCAGCGCGGTGCGGCACGGCGTTGTTGGTCCGACGCATGTGGGCGATCCCTACCGTTGCCCTCGGGGGGCTGCTGGTCACCGCGTTTGTGGTGCTGTGGACACACGACGAGCGCAAGCAACAAGACGAAGCCGCAGAAGGGCAGCACTATGTTCCGCATCCCGAGATCGCTGGCCCCACAACGGGTTGGTGGAACGGATCTGGGCGGATTACTTAACTGAGCCGGGTAATTACGCCGGCGCCAGCGCCGACGAAACCGCTTGGTGCTCAACGCTGATAAGCACAGCCGGCGCGCCAGAGTCATACGTGCGTTCGTGCTCGGATTTATTCCCCACGATGATCACGATGAAAAATAGGACCACAGCAAATGCGGTAGTGATCCCACCGACAATCAGCCCGGCCAGAGCCATGCCACGCCCGGCTTGACCGGTATTTTTGATTTGGTTCAGCGCGATGATCCCGAAGATCACGCCCAGCACGGACCCGATCATGCACAACAGGCCCGCCAGGGCCGACACCAACGAGGCGATGGCCATCCCGTTGGTCCCGAAACTCTGTTGCGGCGGATATCCATACCCAGCCGGCGACAGAGGGTATCCATACCCACCTGGCGGCGGCGGGAATCCGTAACCGCCCGGCGGCGACCCGTAGCCATCCGGCGGAGGCGGCGAATAGCCGTAGCCACCGCCAGGTGGCGGCGGCGGATAGCTGGGGGGTTGATCCGTCACAGGAGTCTCCTTATCCGGGATAGCGCGCGTAGCACCCGTCCATTTCGCCGCCCACGCCGGCGCGGAAGGCGGCGATCCGGGTGAACCCGGCGGGCACACTGATGCCGTCAGCGTCACTGGCGACGATGTGGTTGCTGAGCAGCCCGGCAACGGCCTCATCGAGGTCACCGGCCGTCAGCACCAGCGAGTTGCCCGAAGGCAATTCGATGTTGTCGGCCATCTTGCGGTGCGCGAAGCCAGTGAGGCACGACGTCCGGAGCGCGGTCCACGGACTCTGCATCGGCAGGCCACGCTCATGCTGCGCCGCCAGCGCGTATCTCGACATCACGATGGACAGTGCCGTGTCGTCACCCTGCGGCAGACTATGTTGCTTTTCGCCGGCGACCTTGCCCATCGTCGCCAGTGCGGGCAGGTCTACGGCGATGGTGTTGGTGGCAGGGCAGTAGGACGCCGGCGGGCTGGGCTTCGCGTTCGAGCAGCCGCTTTCCTTGAGGGACAGCGTCGGTGGATTCTTGGGCGAGAAGATCTTGCCCATCAATTCCATCAGCGTTTTCAAGGTGTCTTCGTTGATCACCACCTCGCCGGTCTCCGGGTTGCCGCCGGTGTCCACCCGCAGCGCCTTCGGCAGGTCGCCGCGGCGCTGCTCGATCTCGGCCTTATTGATCGCCGCGCACGCCGAGGTCCCTGTGACAAAACCGATTTGAAAGGCACTCACCCGGTCCAAGGCCGACCCGTGTTCGTCGTCGTTCGAGTCTTCGGAGTCCATCACCGGGTCACGGGTGGTGATGATCCCGGCCAGCACGTGATCGAGCCCGTCGGCGGTGCTGAGCGTGAACCGCGGCGACTTACCTTCGGCGACGTGGTACAGGTAAACACCGGCAAAGCAGTCCGCTTGCTGTTCATAGACGATCGTCGGATCTTTTCGGGTGACGAGTTTGGACATCGCCTGCAAGGCGTGCCCGAATTCGTGTGCCAGTACGCCATTGATGGACATGTCGCCGAAATACTTCTGCGCCGTGGGCATGAATACGCCTCGGTCCCAAGCGATCAGGTTGCAGCGCGAGGTGAAGAAGGCATTGACGTTCTCATACGTCTCGCTGCGGCAGACGATCGGGCTGTTGGGATCGTTGGAGTCGTAGGACACGAACTTGTCGACCGGCTTGTACGAGCCCTTCAGCGGATCCTTGTAGTTGGCTTTCCAGAACTCCTCGATGTCGTTGATGGACAGCAACGCCAACTTGTCTATCGGTCCGTTGTTGGTGTTGACCACCGTGCCCGTCGGTGCCGGTCCGTTCGGCCGGGCGCCGCTCGGCCCGTTGGTCGCCGGCAGTCCACCCACCCGGAACGGATCGTTGAGAATCGACAGCGCGCGTCCCGGCACCGTAGTGGCACAGCCGGCCATCACGAGTACTGCCCCCAAACAGGCCCCTAGAGAGCGCAACTTCATTACCCAACCCCGTCCCGACCGGCCTGCACAAGGAAACCCTAGTTTAGACACGCGAGGGCGCGGCGCTAGGAAACTCGGGTGCGATGACGCTTGTCATGAGGGGTGACCCCGTTGACGCCCCCGATCGACTCCGCGTAGGTGCCGACGGCGTATGCCACTCCGGCCCCCATGACCGCCAGCGCCTCCCGGTTGATCGCATCGACGGTGTCCCGCCCGCTGAGGTAGTTGGGGTCGAACGCAACACCGGTCTGGCCGCCCCAGAGTCTGCCCTGCACAGTGGTTTTCACCTGCGATGCGCCCGTATTCATGCCCCCCACCGGCACTCCGGCAGCCAGGAACGCGTGGTAGTCGGTCCTGGTGTTCAGCGGCATGTCTGCCGGCCGCCGGCCGGCCAGGTTCAGATAGCCGGCCAGTGTGCGCTCGATCCCGGCCGAACCCTCCGGCACGTCCGCCGACGCAACCCCCGGACCGGGCGGACCGGACTGGTCCCCATCGTCGGTGAAGAAACCCGGGTTCGGGGATCCGAGCATGTCGAAGTTCAGGTACAGCGCGATGTTGTTGAGTTGCTCGTTGTCGAGACCGGACACATAGTCCATCGAGCCGTTGAGCCCGTTCTCTTCAGCGCCCCAGAACGCGAACCGCACCGCGTTGGCGACCGGCGGCAACGGACCCAACTGCAGCGCTGTTTCCAGCACCGCGGTCACCCCGGACCCGGCGTTGTTGATACCCGGGCTGTCGGTGGGACTGTCCAGATGCGTGCCGACCATCACCACCTCGTTCGCCGCCCCGGTCTTGGTCTGTGCCAGCACATTTCGTGAGATGACCTTGAAGTTCTCGGCGTCCAGCACCAGGCGTACCGTCGCCGGGTTACGTCCCAGGGCGGCCGCTCCGTTGCCGCCCACCACCGCGACCGGCACGGTCAGCTGGTTGTAGTAGCCGGGATTGAACAAGGTCGGCGGTGCACCCTGACCGGTGGGCTCGCTGATCACAATCAACGCCGCCGCGCCCGTGGCGACCGCGGCGTTCTGCTTGTCGACCACCGAGCAGCGGCTGTCGTCGACCACGGCGATCGCACCCTTGGGAAGCGCGGCCGGATAATCGCCCGCGGCGCAGCCGGCCGACTGGGTGGGCCGGACCACCTGCCCGGTCAAGCCGCCCGATGGCGTCCGGACCAGCAGTGAGGCTTGATCGACGGGAAAGCTGCGGCCGGCGACCGTCAGGGTGGGCTTGCCCTCCGACGCGGTGTGCAATCGCTCGAATTGTGGCGTGGACACTTCGAAGCCCTTGCTGCGCAATGTCTTCGCCACATATTCCACGCTGGCGTCATAACCCGGCGTGCCGGCCGCCCGGTTGCCCTTGTTCGCGTTGGCGATCTCCTGCAGCGCACGCAGATGAGTGAACATCCCATCCGCGGTCACTTTGCCCGCCAGCGAATTTCCCGGGTCGGGTGCAGCCGGCGCAGCCCTTCCCGCCGGTTTGGCCGACGAACATCCCGCCAGCAGACAGGCCGCTAGCAGCGTCGTGACGAGGCCCCGGACCGCTGCCCGCGTCATGGCTTGACGAGCGCGTGACGCGTGCGGTCTCCCATGGTCGGAACTCCGTTTCGGCCGCTGAGGTCTTGTGCGTACAGGGCCACGGCGTAGCCGACACCGGCGCCCTGAATGCCGAGCGAGGTGCGGTCGATATGCTCGAGGGTGTCGCCCTTTTGGTGATAGTTGGGGTCGAACGGCTCGTTGGCCGCCCCGCCCCACAGCTTGGCCTCCTCGTCGGACTTCTTGACTTCGGCGCCGGAGAACAATCCACCCGATGGGATGCCGGCCAGGGTGAACCCGTCGTAGTCGGAGCGACCGTCGAACGAGGTGTCCTGCGCGGTCTTGCCGGCCAGCTTCAGGTAGGCGACCAGCGTGCGCTCGATGCCCGCCGAGCCTTCGGGCACCACCGGCTGACCGCGGGAATCCAGCGGCAGCGACTGATCACCGTCGTAGGTGAAGTAGCCCGGATTGGGCGAAGCCAGCATGTCGAAATTGAGATACAGCGCGATGTTCTTGAGCGCGTCGAGGTTCAGCGACTCGACGTAATTTCGCGAACCGATCAGCCCGAGCTCCTCGGCACCCCAGAAGCCGAACCGCACCGCGTTGTGCACCTTTGGCGAATTCCCAAGCTGGACGGCGGTTTCCAGCACCGCAGCCACCCCGGAACCGTTGTCGTTGATGCCCGGCCCCTCCGGCACGCTGTCCAAGTGCGCGCCGGCCATCACGACGTCCGTTGGTGACCCCGTCTTGGTTTGGGCGATGATGTTGCGGGCCTTGAAACTCTGAGTGTTCGCGTTCAGCTTGATGGTGGCGGGGCCGGCCTTGGCGTGCAGGAGGAATCCGACGGACTTGGTGACGCTCACCACCGGGATCTTCACATCGGTGTTTGCTCCAAGGGTGCCGCCCATCGCCTGCTCGTCGACATTGTCGACGACGATCAGGCCCACCGCACCGCGCTGGGACGCGGCGTCTTCCTTCTGCGCGAACTGGCAGGAGCCGCGATCCACTACCACCACCGCACCCTGCACCGGCAACTTGTCGTAGTCGGAGGGTGTGCATCCCGGGCTCTCGTCGGTGGGCGCGAACAACAACGGCCCCGTCACGCCTTCGGCCGGGGTGCCGGCGCTGTACTCCAGCGCGCGCGCCTCGGCGGTCAGGTCACCTGCTGCCACCGAACCCTTCTCGGAGTGAAAGACTCTCGCCGAGAACTCAGGCGTTTGAACGTCAAAACCGCTCTTGCGCAACGTTTCAACGACATAGTCGACGCTGGCTTCGTAGCCGGGTGTGCCCACCGCCCTGGTGCCGTTGTTGGCATTGGCGATGTCCTGCAGCTTCGAAAGGTGCGCCATCATCGCGTCCGTGGTGACCTTGTTACGGATCGTGGTTGCGAATTCGGTCGCGGCCTGATTGCTGCCGTCGCCTTGCGATTGGTTCGACGATCGCCCGCAGCCGATAGCCAGGACAGCCAGGATCGTCACCACGGCGAGCATCGCCGACATCGTCTTTGATCTGTGCACCATTTCGACCAGACTAGACGGCAGCATCTGCCTATGCGAAAGCCCCATCCGCACAAGCGGATGCGGCTTTCGCATCATCATCAAACGAACAGCGCGCTGAATGGCGCAAACGGCAGGTTGCGCACGACGAACCAGGCCACCACCAGCGACAGCGTCACCACGGCCGCCCAGCGGTGGTGCTGCCAACCCCTTACGCGCCGGCCCACGAGTTGACCATAAGTCCACGCGAGGTAAGCCCAGATCAGGAGTACGACAGCCACCAGGCCAAGCGCATTGAACCTGGCCGCCGCCAACACATTGCCGTGCAGCAGGCTGTACAGCATCCGCAGGCTGCCACACCCCGGGCAATCGATTCCGAGTAAGGCCT
>JAVROG010000030.1:0-11087 GCA_032162865.1 Mycobacterium sp.
CAATGTGAGCACCCATTCCCAGCCGGTGAAGCGCGAACTAGGCACGACAGCAAACAACACCGAGAAGTGGGCCAACGGCACAAAGAATACGGCGGCAACCGCCAACCGAATCAGCAGATACCGCGCATGATCGGCGTCGGGATCGCCTTCGCGTTCCCTGCCCGCTTGGTGCGGCTCGGCCTCGTAACCGGCTGCACGAACCGCATCGCACAGCACCTCGGTCGTGGTGTCCTCGCTGGCTTCGATCGTGGCCACGCGGGTAGCGAAATTAACCGACGCCCGAACACCCGGCAGCCTGTTGAGGGTCGACTTCACCCGATGGGCGCAGGCACCGCAGGACATCCCGCCGATATCCAGCTGCACCAGCTGCGGACGCATAGGCTGCGTGTCAGATACCGCGGTCGTCACCGACATCGTGGCTCCTCACCTCCTTTTGACCTATCTCGCTACAGACAAGTCGTTACAGCCCGGTCTCTAGTTCCCTGCCTACTGCCCACACTTATGCCTTAGTCTCTACATCCGTGGCGACAGGTGACGATGATGACCAAATTACTCATCTCGCCAAATCCGCCGGACGGGGTGACCGCGCCGCGCTCTCGCAGTTCATCCAGGCCACGCAGCGCGATGTGTGGCGGATGGTCGCCTATCTCACCGATCCGGCCAGCGCCGACGATTTGACCCAAGAAACGTTTCTCCGGGCGATCGGGGCGCTCCCGCGCTTCGCCGGACGTTCCAGTGCCCGCACGTGGTTGCTGTCGATCGCCCGCCGCGTGGTTGTCGATCAGATCCGGCACGACACGAGCCGACCCCGAACCACCCACGTGGCGGACCTCGACGCGGCGCTTGCCGGCAGCCGTCGTGGTAGCCGCATCGAGAGCATGGTGGAAATTCGGCTGTTGATCGACGGACTGGAATCACACCGCCGCGAGGCGCTGATCCTGACCCAGATATTGGGCCTGTCCTACGCCGAAGCGGCGGAGGTCAGCGGATGTCCCATCGGCACGGTCCGTTCCCGGGTGGCACGGGCCCGCGACGATCTGTTGCGCGCGGCCAACGAGAGTGACCGCACCGGCTAGCTCAGTTGCGCGCGGCATGCCGCGACGGTCACTTCTGCTTCGTGGCGGGGTGGTTGCGTACCAGGAAGGGCAGCATCAACTCCGGTGGGGCCACCCGGAAAAGCGACGACGAGATCCGGTTGGCAAGACCCGGCACGACGACGGCTTTGCCGGCCGCCAAACCATCGATTCCGGCCAATGCCACCTTGTCGGCCGGTACCCACATGATCCGCGGCAACGCCGCATCGGCCTCCTCTTTGCTGAAGCCCGCGGCCTCGCCGAATCCGGTGTCCACCGGTCCCGGGCAGAGTGCGGTCACGGTGACGTCGGTTCCGCGCAATTCGCCGCGCATGCTGTGGGTGTAGGACAACACGAACGCCTTGGCCGCACCGTAGGCCGCCTGTCCGGGCAGCGGACCGAACGCTGCCACGGATGCCACGTTCAGGATGGCACCCCGATTTCGTTCGACCATCCCCGGCAAGATCCGGCTGCACAGGTCGACCACGGCGGCCACATCGACCTCGACGAGGTTGAGTTCTTTTTCTGGAACGGATTTCGCGACAACTCCCAGCGTCGACAGCCCGGCGTTGTTGACCAGAATGTCGGGGGTCAGGCCCAGCGCGGTAACCCGATCCAACAGGCTCGCCCGGTCATTTCGGTCGGACAGATCCGCGGGCAGCGGGCGCGCTTTCTCGCCCAGTCGTCCGGCGATCTCCTCAAGGCGGTCGGCGCTGCGCGCCACCAACACAACTTGGTAGCCGCGCTGGGTCAGTATCCGGGCGAATTGCTCGCCGATGCCCGATGATGCACCGGTGACAATGGCAGCGCGATCGTTTCCTGCTGGTGGGAGACCCATACGGTGACCGTACCGGGCGCGCGGTTGCTAAAGAAGGTTGTAAAAGACGCGCGACCCTGTTCTAGTCCCCTCGGGTATTCACCCGAACTGCGCAAGCAGAGCCAGACGGTCAAGCGACGCACGCAACATGTCGGCCGTTGTCGCCCGAGCGCGAACCAAGCGTTTGCTATCGGTCAGCGCCGTCCAGTCGTAGGTGTGAGTCACCGTGGTGAGTGTGGGGTTCACCTGGCTGAGCTCGAAGCGCCATAGGTGCCCCGGCGGTTGCTTGCGAGGTTCTGCTGGAAGCCAGGCGATCTGGCTGCCTTCGATGAATTCCACGATGTGGTTTTCCCGCACCTCACCACCGGTCAACGTCGTCTTGAACACGTTACCCACTTGGTGGACGCGCTGGCCCGGAGCAGCGGATGCGATGTTGCCGTTGCCGTCCCACTCCTGGTGGCGGGACGGCTCGGCGATCAACTCGAAAATCCGATCGGCGCTGGCAGAAATTGCGCGCGTGGCGCTAACGATCCGTTCGGCATCCATGTCGGTCATATCCGCATCCAAACACGTCTTTGGTGTACCTGCAGCGGCGTCAGCCCGCTCGAAGCGTTTCGACCGGGCCAGACAGCACGGACTTGACGCCCCGGGTGAGGTCGTCAGCCAACACCTCGGCGTCACCACGTTCCACGCCGTCCAGGATGTCGCGGGCAACCTGTTGCGGGTCGTTTTTCGGCCCGTCGACGTCGGCGACCATGTCGGTATCGGTGTAGCCGAGGTGCACTCCGGTGACCAACGTGCCCTGCTTCTCGAGTTCCAGACGCAGTGAGTTGGTCGCCGACCAGAACGCAGCCTTCGAGGCTCCGTAGGCACCGAAGCCAGCCACCCAGGACAAGACGGAATGGATGTCGACCAGTGCCCCACCGCCGTTTCGAGCCAGGATCGGTGCGAATGCCCGAGCGACCCGAAGCGCGCCAAAGTAGTTGGTCTCAAAGACTGCCCGGATTTCCTCGATGTCACTGTCCAGCAGGCTGTGCCCACCGATGATGCCGGCATTGTTGATGACGATCTGAGCATCGGATGCCGCATCAGCCAGTGCGGCAACAGAATCCGCATCCGTGACATCGAGCGGAATGCTGACTACACGTGGGTCTGCAGTGTCCTTGGGCGCTCGTGCGGTGGCATACACCTTTGCCGCGCCGCGCTCCAACAACTCGGCCACGACAGCCTTGCCGAGTCCGCGCTGCCCACCGGTGACCACCACCGTCGATCCTTGAATGTTAACCATGATCGGGTCTCCTTGACGTAAGTAATAGGTCTTTGACTCTGTCAGAGTAGTTGCCTCTTGCGACATATACAAGTATTCTTTCATTATGTCGCATTCGTGGTTTGCATCACAGCGGTACAAGCTCGCGCCGGCGCCGGGCGGACTGGGGCTGGTGCAGGACTTCCTCAACACCGTCGGCATTGGCGACTACGGCCCGGACCTACTGGCCGACCCGGAGCTTGGCCGAACCTGGGCGGCCCAGGCGGGGCAAACCTGGTCGGCCGAGCACGGCATCGAAGCGACGCCACCGGTGCTGAGCGACGCGGACGTGTCCAAGCTGCGCAGGTTGCGCCAGACGATCGCGAAACTGGTTGCCGGACAACCCGTACGCACGCGCAGTGGGTCGATATCGGCATCGTTCGCGGTGTCGGAGCGCGGCGACGTACGCCTGGAACCCGTCGGTGGCGGCTGGCGTTGGTACGCCGCGGCGCTGTGGACGGAGATCCTGCGCAGTCAGCAGACCGACACCTGGCGGCGGATCAAGCGCTGCCGTAACCCCGAGTGTGCATCGACGTTCTACGACCGGTCGAAAAACAACAGCGGCGTCTGGCATGACGTGAAGACATGTGGAAATGCGGCGAATCTACGGGCGTCCCGGGCGCGTCGGCGCGGACCGGACCAAGCCGCGCAGAGCCATTAGTTGCCTTGCCATTGGTGAAAATCAGCCGCACCGACCTCAACAGCGCTCGACGCCGGGCTCCATCAGTTGTGGACCCCTGGCCGGTCGGCGTGACCTGCCCCTCATGGCATGCAACGCATGGTAAGCGCGCGCCCTGATGGGCGCGACGATGTCGGAGCCACTGGGGCTCTGGTTTATCAAGTTCTGCAGTGCTGTCACGACGGGGTCCTTTGTTGGTGGGACCGGCGGCCTTGCCATCAGACAACTCTCACTGGTGTCAGTTAGTCGCCTGTCTAATATCAGCCGATCCCCTTTACATATATACGGCTCAGGGGTAAACAACGCGAGAACCAAGCGTGTGCGATCCAGCACACATCGGGGAGTCCCCCGCGCTTGTCACAATTCCGGTCGGTCAGCGCTTCGGGACTCGGATGAGCGCGTCAGCCGGCGAAACGTCGTGCCCCGCGGTACACCGAACTTGGGGGACGACAGCGGCGCCGCAGCCTTTGTGAACCAGCTCCATCGCGGTGGACTCCCCCTGCAGGAGCTTGCCGAACTCGATCAGACTGATGAGTACCGGATACAGGTTTCGACCACGCCCGGTGAGCACGTATTCGTAACGCGTGCGCTGCCCAGGCTCTTGATACGGCTGCTTTTCCAGCAGTCCGGCGTCAACCAGCTGCCGCAGCCGCTTTGCGGCGATCTGCTCGGTAACTCCGGCGCGGCGCGCCAACTCGTCGAAACGTCTTCCGCCGAAGAAGGCCTCGCGAAGCAACACCATCGCCGAATGGGTGCCGATCAGGTGCAGCGCATGTTCCATCGGGCACCAGTCCGCCGCCGTCCACCGATCCCGATCAGCGAGCCGTCCCGATAAATTCATTTTCAGCCACCCAGTTTTGTTCTGCCGCAGCGAATTACGGATTCATGATCAGACAGCTGCTGGTTGCGGTTGCAAGAAGCTTGCCCGAACCGCTGGTCAGTCTGGCTTCGGCGAGTGCGGTGCGCCGACCCAAGTGGGTCACGGTGCCGGTGCACCGGACCGGGCCGGTGTCGACGCTGATTGCGCCGAGGAACCGCACCGACAGATCGAGGCTGGTGTAGCCGACGCCGGCCGGCAGCTTGCTGTGCACCGCACAGGCCGCAGCCGAGTCCAGCAACGTGGCGTACACGCCCCCGTGGACCGAGCCGATCGGGTTGTAAAGGCTCTCAGACGGCGTCAAGGTGAATACCGCCGTGCCCGGTCCAACCGATTCCAGTCGCGCGCCCAACGTTTGCATTATCGGCGGTGGCGGCAGCTCCCCATCGACCATGGCCTGTAGAAACTCCAAACCGCTGCGGCCGCGGGCCGCCTGAGCCGTGATGGAGGGGTCTGCCCACTCGATCATCCGAGTGCGCTCGATACCGGTTGTCTCGCAGATTGTTTCGCTCACAACACGGCACCCTTCCCTCTGGTCCAGTTACAACACGTCAGCTCCCATGCTCACCCCCTGACTAGTCTTCAGTCAAGTCAGCATACTGTCGCCTCGGTCACACCTGGCTATTCCGTCGTCGTCATGGCGGCGCGTTCGAGGTCGAGCAACTGCTCACCATGCAGTTCCTCGTCGTACGCCTTGCGACCGCCGCGCAAACCGAACAGCCGCTTAGAGACGAGCAGGTACAGCACCGCGGCCACGTTGATCGTGAGGGTCACCACGCGAGTCATCGTGACGCCCTTCATCAGGTCATAGATCTCCAAGGGGAGGAAGACCGAAGTGGCCACCACCGCGAGGTACTCTCCCCAGCGCTTCAGCAGCCACAAACCGACACCTTCGACAACCTGCAGCACGGCATAGGCGGCGAGCAGGCAAGTGATCAGCGCCAGCGTGGACGGCTTTGCCGCCAACGCCTTCTCCAATTCGTGAACGGCCGTCATCTGGTCGACCTTGAATCCGGCCGCCCGGAAGATCGGCAGGTCCCGGTCGAGGGTGGCCTGGATGGCTCCGCGGGAACCGCGAAACGTCCATACCGCCCACGCGGCGAGGCCAAGCACCACCGCTCGCAGCAGGCGTTCCACGCCGAGCGCACGAATGATGATCGCCTGACGCAACGCCTTGCCACGCGTGATCAGCGGCGCATCTTCCGGACGGCCACGTCCGTGCGGCTCACCGAGAGCGAAGTCACCGCAACGCAGGCAGCGCCATACCTCGCCCAGTTCGGTCTTCGCGCTGAGCCGCTCCGCCAACGCGTCGTCATCCGGCGCGTAGGTGGCATGACCTGCGAGTGCGCAAGTCACCAACTCCCACCGGTTGACGGCGCGGTTCTGTTTATTGGTCACTGACGCTCCTTCGGGTCCGGTTTGACGCCGGGATGCGCCGATCATTCAACGCGAGCAGCAAACCGCGCAAGCTGGCGCGCGCGCACCCCGTCAGAACCTGACCGCGCCGCGCGGTCGGGTGGCTTCGGGACTCACCGCGCTCAGCAGGCCGGTGAGATCGGTGATGGGGTTGTCGTCGAGGCACTCGACCGCTTCGACGATCTCGGCACGAAGCCCCTCGCCGCAGAACGGCTCAGCCAACCAGTGAAACTTCTCCACCACACGGTCCCAGGACAGCGGCTGGGTCGGCGACCCTTCGTAATCGGATTGCTGATGACTGAATTCCCACCCGTCGTGAGTCTGCACGCGCACGCGGGCCGCCGTGCGCAGCGGGTAGTCCGCGGTGAGGTCGGCAGCCGACGTGACGTTGACCCGGGCAAGCAGCTCCTGGACGTCGGCGCGCCGGACCCGTTCGTTCTCCAGCTGCTCCGGGCCGACCCCGCCGTCGAGCAGGGCCACCGCACTCAGATATTTGAGGTTGTAGTCGGCCTGCTCTTTCGTGGCGGGGCGGTCTTTGTTGCCGTAGGCCCCACCGCCGGCGAAGTCGTAGGCGCCCTGGAAAACCTCGAGGGTTACCGCGGCTACATCCCTGCCGCTCAGATCGTTTGCGCTACGGACAGCCAGCACGGCGTCGACGATCACCTGCCCGTGGATCAGTGCGCAGTACTGCTTCAGGTAGGTCTGCTCGACGGCGCTGAGCGCCCGGTCGGCGGTGTGAAAATCGATTGGTTGGCCGAAGAGCTGCGCCAATCCGTGCGGGCCGTCGAATAGCGTCCGGGGACCGGTGACGCCGCGGCTGGCCAACATCGTCGCGTAGACCGCGCGCATCCCGGTCATGGCCGGCGAGATCCCCTTCCAGTTGGAGACCGGTTCGGCATGCACCGTCGCGAGCGAGACGTTGTCGGCCGCGGAGGCGGCGATGGCGTTGGCGGTCCGTGTGTCGTCAAGCCCCAGCAATTTGGCCGAACCAGCCGCCACTGACATTGCCAGCTGCAGTGCGTGGTTGAGGCCACGCGCCATGACCGGGACTTCGGCGCTGAACCGGCACTGGACCTCGTAGGCAATCGCAAGGGCGAGCAGGAAATCCGCGCCGGAGGCGTTGAGGTGCTCGGCGACGGCGAGAATGGCGCCGAAGTTGTCCGCGGGGTGGCATAGGCCGCCGACGGTCAGGTAGGTGTCGAGCAGGTCTGGGTAGCGGACCAGCACGGTGTTGAAGAACGCAGCCTGATCCACCGATGCACGCCCGCCGCCCACGAGTGTCGCGGTGGTCCGTCCACTGAATTCTTCCGTCTGGGCACGGATCGCCGGGACGAGTTCGCCGTCCAGCGCGCCCACCGCACAGGCGATGCTGTCAAGTACGTTGCGTTTCAACGTCTTTCTGGCCTGCTCGGCCAGATCGGCCTGCTCCGCACCGGCGACGAAGCCAGCCAGGTCGTCCACAACGTAGTTCGCTGCCACGATGGTGAGCTTAGGGCGCGCTAGCCGTTCGATATCAGCGCCGCTTCCTCGACCAGTCGTTCGCCGATGTGCGCGGCTGTGCAGATGCTGCGATCGCTGTCGCGCAATCAGGCAGTCGAACTCATCTCACAGCGCGGCGGCGATGGGCTCCGACGCCAGGTGATCAGCACGCGGCCATACAGCAATCGGCGGATGTGGGCGTCGGGAAGGACCGCCCGGACGTGAGCGCGCAACTGCGAAAACGTGTCCGGCGGCGGCCATTTGATCGGAGCGGTGTGCTCCCATTTTCCGTTGACCTGATTGACGACGGCGCACGCGATCGACGACGTCAGGTGCCACGGAGCCTGGCGCAAGGAGGGTCTGACGAAGGTCACCACGGTCAGTGACCCGCCCGGCGCGACGAGGCCGGCAAGGCGTGTCAACGCCGTCCGGGTGTCATCGATGTGGTGCAGCGCGGCGTTGGAAACCACCGCGTCGAAGCTGGGCAATTCGGCCGACATGACGTCGCCGTGCATCCAATGGACCGAGGTATCGGCGAACCGCGCCGCAGCACGCGCCAATACCGGTGCGTCGACATCCAGCCCGGTGACCTTCGGTATTCGCTGCGCGAGCCGGGCGGCCAGGAAGCCGTCTCCGCACCCGACATCGAGAACGTCTTGAGCGCTGGGCGCGACCTCGGCATCGACCAGTGCGTTGTAATGGATATTGACGTTCCACGGTTGTTGGGTCGACACTCCATCCAACCTAACCGCATGCCTTCTATCCTTCGATTGAGGTCGTGAAATTCTTGAATCGGCGGTGCACGCATGGTGACGGCAGCAACTGCCTGCGCAATATGCGGCAACGATTTACGTCCTGCCGCCAAATTCTGCGACGAATGCGGGTCGCCGATTGCCGCTCCGGACCGGTCGGCGGAGTACAAGCAAGTCACGGTGCTGTTCGCCGACGTCGTGCGTTCGATGGACATCGCCGCCTCGGTAGGCCCGGAGCGGTTGCGCGAGATCATGACCGAGCTTGTCACGAGCGCCGCCGCAGTGGTGCAGCGATTCGGCGGCACGGTGGACAAGTTCACCGGCGACGGCATCATGGCGGTGTTCGGCGCACCGGTTGCCTTAGAGGACCACGCTTTCCGCGCTTGTTTGGCCGCGTTGGCGATTCAGGATGAAGCACAGCGGTTGGCACCCGAGGTCGCGCGCCGAGACGGCGTAGATCTGCAGCTACGAGTGGGCTTGAACTCGGGTCAGGTTATCGCCGGCGAAATCGGCACTGGCGCTTTGGGTTACACGGCGATCGGTGAGCAGGTCGGGATGGCGCAGCGGATGGAATCTGCCGCACCAGCTGGCGGGGTAATGCTCAGCGAGTCGACTGTGCGGCTCGTCGAGAACGCCACCCTGCTGGGTGAACCGGAAATGGTGTCCATCAAGGGGGCCACCAGGCCAGTGCCGGCGCGGCGTCTCATTGCTCCGACGCGCGATCACCACCGGCGCAGCGATCCGCAGTTGGTGGGTCGCACCTGGGAATTGAGCACCCTCGGCGGAATTCTCGACGAAGCGATCGGTGGGGCCGGATGCGTCATCGGGGTCCTTGGGCCGCCCGGCATCGGGAAGAGTCGAATCATCCGTGAATCCGCCGCGCTGGCAGCAAAACGCGGTGTCGCGGTGTTCGCGACCTACTGCGAATCCCACACCAGCGATATCCCATTTCACGCGGTGACCGGACTGCTGCGCTCAGGCCTTGGACTCATCGACCTCGACGTCGAGGCTGCCCGGGCTCAGGCTCGCTCCCGCATCGACGGCGCCGAGCCCGAAGATCTGCTGTTACTAGACGACTTGTTGGGCATCGCCGACCCCAACACCGAGCTACCCAACATCGAGGGGGATGCCCGTCGGCGCAGGTTGACCGCGTTGGTCAATACGGCGTCGCTGGCGCGAAGTGAGCCGGCGCTGTACGTGATCGAAGACGCGCACTGGATCGACGAGACCAGCGAGTCGATGCTGGCCGACTTTCTGGCGGTAATCCCACAAACCACGTCGATGGTGCTGATCACCTACCGACCCGAATACCACGGTGCGCTGGCCACCATTCCCGGGGCGCAGAGAATTGCACTGCGTCCGCTGAACTCCGCACAAACCACGGCGCTCATCGGCGAGCTACTCGGCACCGATGACTCCGTGCTCGGGCTGACCGAAGTCATCGCCGAGCGCGCGGCAGGTAACCCATTCTTCGCTGAGGAGATCGTGCGCGACCTGGCCGAACGCGGGACGATCCACGGCGCACAGGGCTCCTACCTGTTGGACAATCAGTTCATAGACGTGAGCGTGCCGGCCACCCTGCACGCCGCGATCGCTGCGCGCGTGGACCGACTGGCTCCGGCCGCCAAACGTACCCTCAGTGCGGCGGCCGTTATCGGTTCACGGTTCAGTCCCGAACTGGTGGCCGCGCTGGGAACCGAACCGGTTGTGGACGAGCTGATCAAAGGCGAGCTGATCGATCAGGTCGGGTTCACGCCGCACGTCGAATATGCGTTCCGGCACCCGCTGATTCGCGCGGTGGCCTACGAGTCACAGCTCAAGTCAGATCGCGCGGATCTGCACCTGCGACTGGCCGCCGCGATCGAAGAACGCGATCCCGAATCGGCCGACGAAAGCGCCGCCCTAATAGCCGAACACCTCAAAGCCGCAGGGGATCTGCACGCGGCTTACACCTGGCACATGAGGGCCGGGACGTGGCTAGCCCACCGCGACCTCGCCGCGGCACGCGCGAGTTGGCGGCACGCACGCGACGTCGCCGACAAATTGCCCCACGCCGAAACCAACCGCGCCGCCATGCGAATTGCTCCGCGCACGCTGCTGTGCGCCACCGCCTGGCTTGCCGGTGGCAGCCTGGCCGACACCGGCTTCGACGAACTACGTGATCTCGCCAGCGCCGCCGGCGACAAGGTGTCGCTGGCCATGGGGATGACTGGGTGGGTGTCGACACTGACCGTTCACGCCCAATTCCAGGAAGCATCGCACTGGGCGTCCGAACTCGTCGACCTGCTCGAATCGGTCGGTGACCCGCAATTGACCGTCGGGCTCCTTTACGCCGCCTACACCGCCAAACTCCTGTACAACGATGTGGCCGAGTCCTTGCGCTTGACGCAACGTGTGATCGACTTGGCAGACGGCGAAGCCACCATGGGCAATCTGATACTCGGTTCCCCGCTGGCTGGCGCGATTATGTTGCGAGGTTGCGCACGCTGTTGTCTCGGCGACCCTAGCTGGCGAGACGATGTAGAGCAGTCCGCAACGATGATCCTGGCGTTCGACGTGACATTGCGTGCGGTGCTGCTGGTCTTCAAGTACTCCCTCGCGATTAACGGAACGTGGCTGCCCGACGCCGCGGCTCTGCATGAGACGGCCGCCATGCTTGAGATGGCGGAGCGATCCAGCGACGATTTC
>JAVROG010000031.1:0-7287 GCA_032162865.1 Mycobacterium sp.
CGGTTCTGTGCGTTGTGGGCATCGGGCCGGTTCAGCCAGATCCGGGCGATGCGTCCCTCATCGAGGGTTTCGTAGGCCACCATCTCCGGTGGGCCGGCGCTGTCTGCCTGGTCACCGGCTTGAGTACCGGTTTGGTCTGAGACTGTCATTCCGCCACCTTGCTGTCATTGGGCCGCCGCGTTACACATTACGTCCAGTCTGTAAGAGCTTCCTGCGCAGGGTTGACGACGGTTTGGCCCGCATGTCACCAGGAGTCTGGACAGGTGCTGGATTCGCGCCCGCGGTCCGGTCCGGCCAGCGGGCGGCCGATAGAGGTGCTCGCCACGGTGATGAAGTGCGGCTTGGCTTACAGTTGACGCATGCCCACTAAAACGGACCCTAGTGAAATCGGCGACGTGGAACCGCTGGCCGACAGCACCGCGCGTCAGGCCAGGCGTGTCGTCGCCGCCTACGCGGTCGACGCCGATGAGTGCCGCGTCTTTTTGTCCATGCTCGGCATTGGACCGGCGAAGCACGAGAGCTAATGGCCGCCAGAGGCGACCGCACCTCGAAGGCCAAGGATCTTGAGACGTCGGCGGGCTACGGCGACTCCGATTTCGTGGTGGTCGCCAACCGGCTACCGGTCGATCTAGAACGGCTCCCGGACGGCACCACGACCTGGAAACGCAGCCCCGGAGGCTTGGTCACCGCCTTAGAGCCGTTGTTGCGCAAACGCCGCGGTGCCTGGATCGGCTGGCCCGGCCTGGTGAAGGACGATCTGAACTCCACCGACACTCATGCGGAGCCGATCGTCCAGGACGACCTGACCCTTCATCCGGTGTGGCTGAGTGCCGACGACGTCGCCGAGTATTACGAGGGGTTTTCCAACGCCACGCTGTGGCCGCTGTATCACGACGTCATCGTCAAGCCGATCTACCACCGCGAGTGGTGGGAGCGGTATGTCGAAGTCAACCGCCGGTTCGCCGAAGCCACCTCACGCGCCGCCGCCAAGGGCGGAACCGTCTGGGTGCAGGACTACCAGCTGCAACTGGTGCCGAAAATGCTGCGCACGCGGCGGCCGGACCTGACCATCGGCTTCTTCCTGCACATCCCGTTTCCGCCGGTCGAACTGTTCAGGCAACTGCCATGGCGCACAGAGATTATCGAAGGTCTGCTCGGGGCCGATCTGGTGGGGTTCCACCTGCCCGGCGGCGCCCAAAACTTCCTGGTCCTGGCTCGGCAGTTGCTCGGCGCGAACACCTCCCGGGGATCGGTGGGGGTGCGGTCGCGATTCGGTGAAGTGGAAGACGGTTCCCGCACCGTGCGGGTGGGCGCGTTCCCCATCTCCATCGACTCCACCGCGCTCGACCAGACCGCCCGCGACCGCAATATCCGGCGCCGCGCCCGCGAGATCCGCTCCGAGCTTGGCAATCCCCGTAAGGTCCTGCTCGGCGTCGACCGACTCGACTACACCAAGGGCATTGACGTCCGGCTGAAGGCCTTGGATGAACTACTCGAAGAGGGCCGGGCCAAACGGGATGACACCGTTTTGATCCAGCTGGCCACGCCCAGCCGGGAGCGCGTCGAGAGCTACCAGATTCTGCGCAACGACATCGAACGCCAGGTCGGCCACATCAACGGCGAGTACGCCGAGGTCGGCCATGCCGTGGTGCACTACCTGCATCGTCCGGTCCCCCGCGACGAACTCATCGCGTACTTCGTCGCCAGTGACGTCATGCTGGTCACCCCGCTGCGCGACGGGATGAACCTGGTGGCCAAGGAGTACGTTGCGTGTCGCAGCGATCTGGGCGGCGCCTTGGTTCTGTCCGAATTCACCGGCGCCGCAGCCGAACTCCGTCAGGCGTATCTGGTCAACCCGCACGACCTCGAGGGTGTCAAGGATGCGATCGAGGCGGCGCTCAACCAGTCGGATGAGGAGGGGCGGCGCCGGATGCGCGCATTGCGACGCCAGGTGCTCGCCCACGACGTGGACCGCTGGGCCCGTTCGTTTCTCGACGTGCTCGCCGAATCGCACCCCTCGCGCAAAGATTGACCAGTCGGCGAAAGCCATGGTTTTCGCGCCGAATCGCTGTGATACTCAGTTGCAGCGCTTAGGCAGTGCAGGAACGTCCGAAGGAGGACGAGTGAACATCCGTCGTGGGCTGGCCGCTGGCGCCGTCATCAGCACGGCTGTTGCAGCCGCGGTGGTTATGGAATCTGGCGAGCCCGCGCATGCGGTCGCACCCCCGCCGGATGGCACCTACACGGTCAACATCGCCGGCGCGGCGGGCGCCACCTGGACAATCACGGCGCTGTGCGACCAAGTCAATGGAAGCCGTTACTACAAGGACTACGACAATCCGGACATCATGGCGGATTTCTGTTCGTTGAACGTCGTGAGCGCCACGCCCTATGCCTCGACCACTCGCGATCAGCGATTGCAGAACTTCAGCGGCAGAGCCCGTCTGTCCGGCGGACTTTGGAAATTTCAGGCGAAGAAACCCGAGGGCGTGTCCTGCCCCGGCGGCAGTTATGGGGAGACCGCCGACACCTACGCGTTTGACAATGCGACGCTGACCGGCACGCACACGGTGCTGCACGATGCGGTCTGCGGGTTGCAGCCGGACATGAGGAAAGAACCGTTTTCGCTGCAACTCATCGGACCCCCACCCAGCCCGGTGGAGCGTTACCCGTTGCAGTGCAACGATCTTGCGATGTGCTTCTAGTCGGCCATTAAATCGGAGTGATGTAAGCGATCAGCCACTTGCCGCCGAGGAGCTTGAAATCAACGCGCAGGCGGCTTCCGTCGTAAAGCGGCTGCCGAGCTTTGTCCGTCACGGTCCGGTTCATGTACACCATCACCGAGGCTGAATTTCGTTTGGCAGCAATGACTCCCACGCCGACGACACTGGCCTGCACCACGACCTCGCGCTTCTTCGCCTCCGGAATGATCTGAGCGGTGGCGCCCTTCTGAAACTCCGCACGATATTCCGGTGTCAGTAACGGGTACGCCTCATTGAGACTGCGTTCGACGGTCTGATAGTCATAGGCGAAAACCTGCGGAATCTCCTTGGCGGCCAGCTTTGGCAAGACGGCGCGCGCCGCCTGTTCGCCCCGGGTCTCCACCCGATCCCAATAGAACCAACCACCGACCGCCGCCAACCCGACGATGACCGTGAGTAGCAGGCTGCCGGCGAACGTCCCCAGCCACCGCCTCCACCGCATCAGTTGCCCCCGTCCGGGTACTTCAGGTCATAGCCGGTCATTCGTCCAGCGTCGTCCTCGTGCACGATGATCCGCAGCCGGTAGGGCATGGATGGCTTGTTGACGCCATCGATGTCGGCGACCGTCACCCGCACCGACACCAGCACCGACGCGTTAGAACTGATCGCGTCTATCCCTTCCAGGGCCGCGCCGTTGACGACGGCCTCCGACGTCGCCTGCGTCTGTCGGTACAGAGCTTTGAGATTTTCGACGTTGTTGTTTGCGCTGAGCATGCCGCGCAGCGGGCCGCTGGTGCCGTTGACGAAGCGGTTGACGGACTCATCGACGGTGTCCGGCGTGTAGCTGTACATATTGACCACCGTCTGGGTGGCGGCGTCGACGAAGTGCTGCTCGCGGGCTTGTTGGGCCTGCGCAGCCCGGTGCTGTCCGCTCAGGGCGAGCACGCCCCAGGTCAGGCCGGCGATCGCCACGACCGCGGCCGCCAACGACACCCATGCGACCAGGGCGCTATGGGCCCGGCGCCGCGGTGGCGGCCGCAGCGGGGTCCGAGCCTTCACCGGCGCCTTCTTCTTGGCAGATCGCTTCGGTTTGGCCCTATCCCCAGCCACCGCCGCAACGCTGACGGTCGATTCTTCCGCGGCCAGGGCCGTTGACCCAGCCCCGGCGTCGGCACCCGCCTCATCGTGCGGCTCGCGCTTTGCCGGGCCGGCCGCGCGCGACGCCCGGCGGCGCACGCGCTGCGTCGTCGACTGCTGGTCTGCCACTACTGATCCATCGAAGGGTGTCTTGTCAAGAAGGCTCTCGTTACAGGGGCTTGGGGGCGAGCATCAGGTCCACCCAATTCTCCGCAGGGGCGGTACCGGTGATGCCGGACGCGAAGATACCAGTGCCGCCTGCCGGATCCTTGAACAGCCCGGTGGCGGGGTCATAGGTGGTATATGCCGTGCCGCTGGCCTGTGGCCCCGGACCGGTGCCCACCGGCGGTGGTGGCGGCTCCAGGTACTTCGGGAACGGAACCTGCGGCGGCACCGGCGGGTAGTTCGGCGGCATCCACGCCGGGTTGCCCGGCGGCGGCGGCGCGTTGTTGGGCGGCGGCGGATCATATGCCGGCTGGTTTGGCAGCGGACCCGGACCTGGTGTCACACCGGGCGGAGGTGGCCCCACGATCGGAATGCCCGGGTCCGGATCCGTACCCGGCGGAATGTACGGGAAATGGTTAGGCGGCAACGCGTTCAGCCCATTCGTCATCGGCGTGCCGTACGGGATCGGCGGTCCGCGCCACGGGTTGTTGCCGACCGGAACGTAGCCCCTGGGGTCGCGACACAGCTGAACCGTCGGCGCCCGCTTGCCGGGGAATTCCTGGCACGGGTAGTTGCGGGCGCCGCGAACCGCGCTGGGGTCATTCTGCGCGGTCTTGCAGTACATGTCGCGCGGCAGCTCGCGCAACGTCTCGTCGGCGGGCGTGCGCGCCAACGGCGGAGGCAGGAAGCCGGTGTTGCACGGCGGCGGGTCGTTCAGGTCGAGCTTGAAGTCCAGCTTCGCGCCTTCGTCCTGGGGGGTGCCGCCGGCGGCGGTGGTGATCGCGGCGAACAGGGCGGGAAACGTCACCAGCAGCTGTTCGATCGTCTTGTGATAAATGACGCCGACCCGGCCCAGGTTGGACAGGCTGGCGGCCAGCATCGGGAAAGAGGGACGGATGCCGGAGAACGCGGTGTTGGCCTCGTCGATGGCGCCTGGAGCGGTGGCCAGCGTGTCGCGCAGCTGCGGATCGGCTTGACGCAGCTCGGAGGTGAACCGCGCCAGTCCGTCAGACAGGGACTTGATGTCGCCACCCGCCCGGATCTGGGCCTGCAGGAACGGCCCCGCTTGATCGATCAGCGCAGAGACCTGCGGGTAGTTGATGTTGGCCTCGTCGATCAGCAGTCGCGCCGACTCGACGAGCCTGGCCAGCTCCGGACCCGTGCCGTTCGTCGCGGTGAATGCCTCGTGCAACAGTTCGCGCAACTTGGTATCACCGAGGCTGTTGACCAGCGTCTCGGCCTTCTTCAGCAGGTCGGCGACATCCTGGCCGATGTGGGTGTTGGCCCGGTCGATCTTGGCCCCGTTGTGCAGTTTGCCCGGTGCCGGATTCTCCGGCGGCACCAGGTCGATGTACTGCTCGCCGATCGCCGACACACTCTTCACGGTGGCGCTGACGTTAGCCGGAATCGGGGTCCCACTGTTGAGCCGCATTTCCGCGGTGACGCCGCTGGGGCTCAGCCCGACCGACTCCACCCGTCCTACCGCCACGCCACGGTAGGTGACGTTGGCATTCTTGTAGAGGCCGCCGCCGGCCTCGAAATCGGCGCTCACAGCATAGGTTCCGAGGCCGAACGTGGCGGGCAGGCGCAGGTAGAAGATCCCCATCACGACCAGAGTGATCACGGTGATCACCGCGAAAATCGCCAGCTGGATCTTGGTGAGTCTGTCGATCATTTCCCCGCCTCTACTGTGTCGCCGTGCCGGGGGGGATCTTGAACGGGTCGGCTGCCTGTCCGGACAGGTTTGCCATCGAGCCGAGTAAGAAGTCTGGCGGGTTGAGCACCTCATTCATGTGCATCATGTTCGGGTCGAGTGCATACGACGTGGTGAAGAAGGTCTCACCGATGCGACGCAGCGTGAGGTCGAAGGTGGTGTACACGTTCATGTAGTCGCCGCGGATCAATTGCTTGATGCCGAAGTTGGGGAACGGGAATGTCAGCAGGATCTGCAGCGAGGTGACGAAGCTCTTCTTGGAATCATTGAGGGCCTTGATTACCGGGTACAGGTCCTTGAGGTCTGCGGCGAAGTCCGTTTTGGTTTTCGACAGTATGTTTGATGTGACCATCGCCAGTCTCTTGAGCGAGGCGAATGCGTCAACGATATGGCCGCGGTTCTTGTTCAGCACGCGGAGCGCGTCCGGCAAGGTATCCAGTGCCCGGCCCAGGTTGTCCTTGTCGCGGGCCAGGATGGCCGAGAATCGGTCCAACCCCTCGGCCGCAGAAATGATGTCGTCAACCTGCTTGTGGAGACCTGATGTCAACTCCGCGAGGCGCGGCATCAGGTCGACGAACTGGCCTTGCCGGCCGGCCACTGCTCGGTACACCTCATCGGTGATCTCTTCCAGCGCACCGACATTGCCCTTGTTCACCACCACACCGAGCGCCGAGAACACCTCCTCGGTGGTCGGGAAACGGTCGGTGTTAGCCTGCGCAATTCTGGACCCGTCGACAAGCTTGCCCTTGGCGGGTTGGTCGGTCGGTCGAGCCAAGTCGATGTGCAGCGAACCCAGCAGCGAGGTCTGAGAAACTCTCGCTATCGCATTGGCGGGCAGCACCACGCTCTTATCCAGCGCCAGCTTGACTGCCGCATAGAAGGATCCGTCGGCCCGCTGCTCGGCAGCTATACCGGCCACACTGCCGACTGTCACGTCGTCGACCATGACCGGTGAGTTCTGGGGCAGGGTCGCCACGTCGGCCAATTCGACGGTGACCGAGTACGCACCGCTACCGTGGCCGGCCGTGCCGGGCATGGACAGGGAGTTCAGCCCGCCGAAAGCACATCCGGACAGCAGCGTGCTGCTGAGTAGTAATACGCCGCCGCGCAACCAGACTCGCCTCATCTGCCAGCTCCTTGCTCGGCGGGCAATGGGGTGGCCGGGCCGGGTAGTGGGCCGGGGCCCGCCGCCGGTGCCGGCATGCCAGGCGCCGGACCCGGCGCGGGACCGTACCCCGGCGGCGAACCGGGGATGGGGCCCGGGCCGGGAGCCGTTGGGACGAACAGACTCTGCAAGTCGGTGGTGTTGGTCGGCTTCGGTTGCTGTCCCGATCCCTTTGCTGGAATCCAGGTCAACTCCGGAATCGGTGTCTCGGCCTTGGCTGCGGTGGCCGGAGTGTCGTAGATGATCTGACCCTTGTACGCCGTTATGGTGTTGAGCGGATGGAACATTATCGGCGGGTAGTTGACAGTGAGCCGACGCAACACCGGACCCAGTCGCTCGCGGCAGATCTCGCTGCGCCTGAAGTAGTCCGGCGCCGATGGCCCGCCTGCAGTGTCGAACGAACC
>JAVROG010000032.1:0-2830 GCA_032162865.1 Mycobacterium sp.
CCCGACGGGCATCAGTACACCCGATCCGATCTGGCCCAAACCGCGCCGAAGGACAAAACATGGCAATCGATGCTGGTGCCACCGCCGGGGCCTTGACGGCACTGAGACACAGACTCATCAAGCACGAAGGATGGAGAACGGCATGACCGTAGTAGCTGATCCCGAACTGCCCCTCGACGACGACATCGTCGCCGTCGAGGACAGTCCCTCCGAATCCGCTGCGGATGACGTCGACAGCGCGCCCGCGGCCCGGACCAGGAAACCCATGTCCGCAGAGCGGCGCGCAACGCTGTTCGGTTTAACCGTCGTCGTTGCATTGGCGGCGCTGACCGGATGGTTGGGATTTCGGCTTCACCAGTCGCAGCAAGTGCAGGCCCAGCGAAGTCAATATCTGCAGGTGGCCAGGCAGGGCGCACTCAACTTGACGACCATCGACTGGCAGCATGCCGACGCTGATGTGCACCGCATTCTCGACGGGGCGACAGGGGAGTTCTACGACGACTTCGCCAAGCGCTCCAAGCCGTTCATCGAGGTGCTTCAGCAAGCCAAGGCGATCACCGTGGGCAGGATAACGGGGGCGGGGCTGGAATCGGAGACGGCCGACGGCGCCCAGGTGCTGGTGGCGGTTGCCGTGCAGACGTCAAATGCAGGCGAGGCCGACCCGGTTCCACGGGCATGGCGAATGCGCATCTCCGTGCACAAGGTGGGAGATCAGGTCAAAGTCTCTAACGTCGGGTTCGTGCAATGAGCGCGGTTACGTCGCCCCGCACGGGCGAACGCAGTGAGACCGACCCGGTGCTCGAAACACCTGCTGAGTCGGAGCAACCAGTTACCACTGAGGAAACTAGTGCTGCGGACGAGATCGTTGAGGATGACGCCAAAGCGTCGGACGGTGCCACGGACGCCGACGAGGCAGACAACGAGGAAAAGCCGGCAAATGCGCGGCTTCGCATCCACTGGTCGAGGGTAATCGCCTACGGGCTACTGCCCGGCCTGGCGCTGTTACTGGCTTGCGCGGCGGGCTTCCTGAAATGGCAGGACTCATCGGCCCGCGATGCTGGTGTGGCCCGCGCTGAGTCCGTGCGGGCCGCCACCGACGGCACCGTTGCACTGCTGTCCTACCGGCCTGAGACCGTGCAGGCTGATCTTGAGGCCGCGCGTGGCCGACTGACCGGTACGTTCCTGCAGGCCTACACATCGCTGACCCACGACGTTGTGATCCCGGGAGCAAAGCAGAAGCAGATTTCGGCTGTGGCCACCGTACCGGCCGCCACATCGACGTCGGCGACCGCCGACCACGCCGTCGTCCTGCTGTTCGTGGACCAGACGGTCATCGTCGGCCAGGACGCGCCCGCCAGCACCGCATCCAGCGTTCGGGTCACCCTCGACAAGATCGGCGGCCGCTGGCTGATCTCGCAATTCGACCCGGTCTGAACTCACGACGATGCAGAACGAATCCGATTCCCATCACACCGGGCACGTCGCTGACCAGTGTGACAGTTACGAAACCCAGTAACCAGTTACCGGCCATTACTCGCGCCGGCGGCGGACGGAAAGGAAAACTGACATGCAATATCGACCGCTGACCCTGTCGGCTCTATGCGTTATGGCTGGTGGCGCCGTGCTGTGTGCGCCCGCGGCGCACGCCGACAACAAGCGACTCAACGACGGGGTGGTCGCCAATGTCTACACCGTTCAGCATCAGGCCGGCTGCACCAACGACGTCAAGATCAACCTGCAACTGCAACTCGCCGCCCAATGGCACGCCATCGATATGTTGAATAACCGAAACATCAACGGCGACGACGGTTCTGATGGATCGATGCCACAAGACCGCGCAACTGCGGCCGGCTTCCACGGCGGGGTCGCCGAGACCGTCGCGATCAATCCCGCTGTGGCGATCAGCGGCGTCGAGTTGATGAACCAGTGGTATTACAACCCCGCCTATATCGCGATCATGTCGGATTGCGCTAACAATCAAATAGGGGTGTGGTCAGAAAACAGCCTGGATCGCACCGTCGTGGTGGCCGTTTACGGGCATTCAGAGAAACCAGCCCAGAGCACAGCGGTTGGACAGCAAACGGGACCTGCACCGGTAGTGGTCCTGCCGGAGAATATTCCGATCGATCCAAGCCCGCAATACGACGCCAGCGACGAGATCGAATACGGCATCAGTTGGTTCCCGTGGATCCTGCGCGGTGTGTACCCACCACCCGGCATGCCGCCGCAATAGGCGAGCGGTCTCAGGACGTGTGTCGCGGGGTACGTCGCAAATCAACGTCGAGACGGGGTTGCCGGAAACGCCTCGGTGAATCCGAAGATTAGCTGCGGCTACTCCGCCGGTGGCTGGTAGTGCGCCGCTGAGTTCCGCAGCTGCCAGATCTGGGCAGGGCACAGCAAATTAACCGCATACGAGATCAAATAGTTTGCCGCGAACTCGTCGCTGGGGGTCACGTCACTCTTAACATCACCCATCACTTGGGCGTAGCTTTCGCCGGCGGTGACCTTGTCGCAGATCCCGTAGCCGTAGCTGAGCGCGTCGCTAGTGTTTGGAAAGTTGTAGTGCCGCCGCGCCGTCACGTTATACAGATATTCCACCTCGGGAGCCGGAGCGGCATGCGCGAAGGGTGATACCGCAAGTGGGACTCCAACGGCGGCGATGACGATCAGGGTGGCCCGTGACGTGCGAAACTTCATGGCTGAAAATCCTTTGCTGTTGTACCGGCGGCCCAGCTTCTACAAAGTCCGGCTGGCTGATTCAACCAATGAGATGGCGGCCCAGACCATCCGGATCGCGATGACCAGAAGCGCCGCGGTCAGCCCCCAGCTG
>JAVROG010000033.1:0-2868 GCA_032162865.1 Mycobacterium sp.
CAGATCGCGGTGCTCAGCGTGCGCAGCAACAGCTCACCCGGCCCGGGCTCGGGGTCTGCCGTCTCGCGGACCGTCAGCCGACCGTCTCTCAGTACCACAGCGCGCAACGCGTCTGCCTCATTTTCTCGAATAATCGAGTTAATCTGTCGAATGTTCGCTATAACTGTAGGAACCGGATCGCAAAGGAGTCAAGACATTCGCGGATCCACGTCGGCGCCGACCGCGCGGGTACTCGACGTCGTCGAGCTGCTGGCACGGTCCGGAAATACGCGGATGCGTTTCTCCGACATCGTGCGTGAGCTCGATCTGACGCAGGGGACGGTGCACGCGATCCTGAAGACGCTGTGTGATCGCGGCTGGGCGAGCCGGGACCCCGTCGCGAAGACCTTCGCTCTGGGCCCCGCGCTCGCCGTGGTGGCTGCGCGGATGGACACCGCACGGCCGCTCACGCATGCCGCTCGTTCTGCGGCGCTGCGACTTTCGCGCGAGGTCGGCTATGCCGGCTCGGTGGTCGAGCAGTTCGGTGATTCGTTGGTGGTCACGGCCTTTGAGGGTGATCCCGCCACCCAGCCCGCGGGCATACCGGGTGATCGCATCCCGTACGCACCGCCGTTCGGCGTCGCGTTGGCCGCCTGGGATGCCGACGAAGAGCAGCGCGCGTGGATTCGTCGTGGTGCGGGCAGCAACGCCGACCGCACTCAGCGCCTGGAACGCGTCTTGCAGCACACCCGCGAGCGCGGGTTCGACGTCGACTGGACAACGCCCGCGCTGGCCCAGGCCGTCCAGGTGGTCGGCACGCTGGATAGCAACGAGATGCCCACTCCGGTCCGCCACATCCTGGACCAGTTGCTCGTCGAGTTCACCACCATCGGCTTCCTGTCCGATGACAACCCCGGTCGGCGGAAACAGCCCGTCGTCACCATCGCCGCACCGGTTTTCGACCACCGGGGCCACGTGGCCCTGATGGTTGCCGTGCATCCGCTGTCTCCGCTGAACGCGCGCCAGATCCAGGTCATCGGGAAAAAGCTCACCGACGAGACCACGGCAATCAGCGAAGCCCAGCAGCATCCGGCAGTCGTGGACCTCGAGGAGCACAGCGGCGCGCATCGTCGCCAGGCCTAAGCTCTTATACGCGGCGGGCGAGAGGGCGAAAAGCGGTGGCACATAACTATGTTGTGGACGATCTTGCCGAGTTCGTCGTCGGTGCGCAGCCGCCGGACCTGAGCGCACATCCACGGGCGTTGCTCAAACGCAACGTGCTCGACAGCATCGCCTGCGCCGTCGGTTCACTCGACGGTGCACTCATTGCGACGATTCGGCAGCACACCGGCCAATTCAGCGGCGTCGCCTCGGCGACACTCGTCGGTGGCGGCCGGGCCTCGGTGGATCAGGCCGCATTCTTCAATGCGGTGCTGGTGCGCTATCCCGACCTGCTCGACACGTATCTGACCGTCGGCGGCCTATGTCACCCCGCCGACAACTTCGGCGCGGTCCTGGCCGTCGCGGAGCACGTTAACGCCGGTGGCGCCGATTTCCTGCTCGCTCTCGCGGTCGCCTACGAGGTCCAATGCCGTTTCAGCGCACAGGTTCCCGTGATGGCACGAGGCCTCAACCATGCACTGCAGCTGGCGATGTCGGTCGCGGCCGGATCGGCGAAGCTGCTCGGGCTGGATGCGGAGCGCACCGCTAACGCGATCGCGGCCGCCGCGGCCGACAACGTGTCGGTTGCCGCGGTTCACACCGAACCGGTTTCGAACTGGAAAGGCATCTCGCCCGCCATCACCGGCATGCGCGCGGTTTACACGACGATCTTGGCCGGCCGTGGGATCACCGGACCCAAGTCATTGTTCGAGGGCCCGAACGGACTGGTGCAACTCTTCGATCAGCCAATCGATTTCAACACCGCCGAGCGGGAGCTGACGTCGGTCGAGCAGACCTACCTCAAGCAGTACTGCGCGCTGATCCACGGGCAGGCCATCATCGACGCGGTCTTGGCGATCCGGGCCGACAACGATCTGCGCGGCGACGACATCGAACGGGTGACCGTCGAGGTTTTTCAGAGCGCGTACGACATCGCCGGTGGGGGAGCGTACGGCAACAAAGATCATCCGCAGACCAAGGAACAGGCCGACTACAACCTCAAGTACCTCAGCGCGGTTGCGCTGCTCGACGGCGGGGTAGGGCCCGAACAGCTTGAGACCGAACGTGTTCTGCGCAGCGATGTTCAGGAGCTGCTGGCACGGGTCGACGTCGTCGTCGCAGCCGACCTGACCGCGGACTATCCGCGACGCACCGCAACGCGGGTGCATGTCGTCACCCGAGACGCGCGGGAATTCAGGCGCGAAGAAAGCGATTACGAGGGATCACCGACCCGGCCGCTGTCGTGGGACCGGGTCGTGGACAAGTTTCACTGGCTCGCCGAACCGTTCTGCGAAGAGGCGCTGCGTGCCGAGATCATTACTGCCGTCGAACACATCGACGACATCCCGATCGCCGAGCTCGCCGGACTCCTGGGCGCGGTGAGCTCGGTACCGCAGCGGCCGCGCAGCCGACTCCGGTTCTGACTTTCGGCCGCGGCTGCGCGCGCCCTCTTGCATCGTTTGCCGCCGGCGTTGAATGATCGGCCATGGGCAAAGATCGCGGCATCAACCGCTGGGAGCTGGTCACCTGCGCGCTCGCAGGCCATGTCACCTACGCGCCCGATGAGCAGGTGCTTGCCGACCGGCTCAGCGGCACCACGGGACTGGGCGAAGTGTGGCGGTGTCTGCGCTGCGGCGAATTCACCATCGGCGAACCGCACGGACGGGGCCCCGCCGAAGATGCCCCGATGATTATGCGCGGCAAGGCTTTACGGCAGGCCATCATCAT
>JAVROG010000034.1:0-10411 GCA_032162865.1 Mycobacterium sp.
TCAGGTGCGCGTTCTGTACGTTGAAGTTCGGTATGAACGCCACTTTGAGGAACTTGTTGACCTCCGGGTCGGCGTTGATCGTTTCTCCGACGGCGTTGATCAGCTTGATGATTCGCTTGGCGATAAAATAGCCGGGAGCCGCCTTACCACCGAAGATGAACGCCCGCGGTGGAATTGAGAGTCCGGGGTTCTGCTTGAGCCGGTAGTACAGGGCGATGATGTGCAGGACGTTGAGATGCTGGCGCTTGTATTCGTGAATGCGCTTGACCTGGACGTCGAAGATCCATTCCGGGTTCAATTCGACACCGGTCGCCGAGCGGATGAACCCGGCGAGGCGGGCCTTGTTGTTGCGTTTGATGTCGCGCCATTGCTCACGGAAAGATGAGTTGTCGACGAACTGCTCCAGCCCGCGCAGCCGATCGAGATCGGTCAGCCAGCCCTCACCGATGGTGCGGTCCAGCAGTTCCCGCAGCCCGGGGTTGGCCAGCGCCAAGAAGCGGCGTGGCGTCACGCCGTTCGTCTTGTTGCTGAACCGCTCCGGCCACATCTCGTAGAAGTCTTTGAGCACACTCTCTTTCAGCAACTCGGAGTGCAGTGCGGCCACACCGTTGATGGCATGGCTGCCGACCGTGGCCAGGTGCGCCATGCGGACGTTCTTCCCACCGTCCTCGCCGATCAACGACATCCGGCGGACCCGATCCGCGTCGCCGAGGAAGCGGATGCGCACCTCGTCGAGGAAACGGCTGTTGATCTCGTAGATGATCTCGAGGTGGCGGGGCAGCGACTGGCCGAACAGCTCCAGCGGCCAGGTCTCGAGCGCCTCCGGTAACAGCGTGTGGTTGGTGTAGGCGAAGGTCGCGACCGTGATGTCCCAAGCCTCCTCCCAGTCCAGGTGGCGCTCGTCGACCAGTAACCGCATCAGCTCGGCAACCCCGATTGACGGATGAGTATCATTGAGCTGCAACGCAAATCGCTGTGGGAGCTCGCGCACTGAGACGTCGGCGAGGTCGTCCATGATGTGCAGCACGTGTTGTAGCGAGCAGGACACGAAGAAGTACTGCTGCAGCAGGCGCAGCCGCTTGCCCGCTTCCGGCTCGTCGTTGGGGTAGAGCACCTTGGTCACGGTTTCCGACGTGACCTCCTCCTCGACCGCCTTGTAGTAGTCGCCGGTGTTGAACGCGTCCAACGCGAACGACTTGACCGCCCGCGCGCTCCACAACGTCAGCACGTTGCAGGTGTTGACGCCGTAGCCCTGGATGGGCGTGTCGTAGGCGACACCTTTGAGCATGAGGCCCGGCACCCACCGGGCGCGGTCACGGTCGGCGTCGTCGGTATAACGTTCCACGTGGCCGCCCCACTTGACCAGGTAGTTGACGTCGGGTTTCGGTATCTCCCAAGGGTTTCCGCTGTCCAGCCAGTTATCCGTCTGCTCGACCTGCCAGCCGTCGTGAATCTCCTGATCGAAGATGCCAAACTCGTAGCGGATGCCGTAGCCGATTGCCGGGCGCTCGAGGGTGGCCAGCGAGTCGAGATAGCAGGCGGCCAGCCTGCCGAGCCCGCCATTGCCCAGTCCCGGTTCCTCCTCGCAGGCCAGCACCTCGTTGAGATCCTGGCCCATTGCCGCCAGTGCGGTCTTCGCGGCCCGTTCCATGCCCAGGTTCAGCAGGTTGTTGCCCAGCTGGGGACCCATCAGGAATTCGGCTGACAGATAACAGGTCACCTTGCGACCGAGGTCGAGTGAGACCTGCGTCGAGGCGACCCGACGGTCCTGCATGCGATCCCGAACTGCCAGCGCAAGTGCTCGGTAGTAGTGCTCGGGCCGCAGAGCCGCGGCCGGTCGGCCAACCGAATAGCGCAGGTGATCGGTGATCGCCCGCTGTAGCGCGGGCGCCTGCATGCCGGTGCGCGCATGTTCGACAAGATCGGAACGCGCTTGAGCAGATGGCACGTCGGAGGGTGTCTGTTCGACATCAGTCATGGTGAGTCTTACTCCCTAGAGGTCGCAGCATCGCACCGGAGTCTGGCTGCGATGTTTGCACACTCGGGGCGGAATTGCCGTCCGAAACGTGAACGTCAGCCTACGGACTCGCGATATGTGGTCCACGCGTACCGCTACCTCGAGGGGCGACCTCTAGAAATTCGAGTCGGCTTTAGGTTCGAGGCCGCTCAGGACCGGCGGCAACGGATCTCGATGCAGGACGCCGAGGCGTTGGGTGGCGCGGGTGAGCGCGACGTAGAGTTCGGCCGCGCCGCGCGGGCCATCGGCGAGGATGCGCTGCGGCTCCACGACGAGCACGGCGTCGAACTCCAGGCCCTTGGTCTCCGACGGAGCTACCGCGCCGGGTATGCCCGATGGCCCGATCACCACGCTGGTGCCCTCGTGGCGAGCCTCGTCGCGGACGAATTCCTCTATCGCAGAAGGTAATTCGCTGTCAGAGACCTGCCGGGACCAGGGCTCGACGCCACACGCGCGGACCGATTCCGGTGGCACGACGCCGGGCGCGTACTCGGCGAGCAGCGCGGCGGCGACGGCCATGATCTCGGCGGGGGTCCGGTAGTTCACCGACAGCGACCGGTAGACCCACCGGTCGGGCACGTAGGGCTGCAGCATCGCGTCCCATGATGTCGCTCCGGCCACCGACCGGCGTTGGGCGAGATCACCGACCACCGTGAACGATCGAGCCGGGCAGCGCCGCATCAGCACCCGCCAGTCCATTTCGGAGAGTTCCTGGGCTTCGTCGACCACGACATGCCGGTAGGTCCAATTCCT
Organism: Mycobacterium sp.; assembly: GCA_032162865.1. Taxonomy (GTDB): domain Bacteria; phylum Actinomycetota; class Actinomycetes; order Mycobacteriales; family Mycobacteriaceae; genus Mycobacterium. The sequence continues at coordinate 2,771 of JAVROG010000034.1, forward strand.
ATCCGCCGCAGCACGTTCGGTCAGTTCACGCATGTCGCGCTCGACGAATCTGTCGGCCAGGTCGGTACCGCGGAGCAGGTCCTGGGCCAGCAGGCGGTCCTCGTCGTCCATCAGGTCCTCGCGGCTGATCATCAGGTCCAGCACACCGGCGGCATACGCGGCTTCTTCCCGCTGCTCCTGCTCGGCGGTCTGTTCGGCGAGTTCTTCGGCCGCCTTATTGACGCCGAGTAGGTCGACCAATTCGTCAAGCAGCGGCACGTCCGACACCGTCCAGGCATCGCCGACCTCACGCAACAGCGCCGGGTCGGCCCCCGCGGCCCGCAACCGCTCGGGCGACTCGAACAGGGACGCCAGCAACGCTTCCGGCGTCAGGATCGGCCAGAGCTGGTCGAGCGCTGCGGTGAATGCGGCGTTGTCCCCGAGTTCATCGATCAGCTCCTCCCGCAGCCGTTCCCATACGACGCGGTCCGACCGGGTCAGCCAGCCCCGGCCGATCTTGGCGATCGCCCGCTCGGTCAGCACCCACGTGATGATGTCGGTGAAAGCGGCGCGGGCCTGGTTGTGCGGCAGCTTGCTGGCGCGCGCCTCCTCCCTGGCCCACTCCGCGGTCTCGGCGTCGATGCGCATCATGACGTCGGACATCTTTATCGGCAGCGGATCCTCCGGCAGCCGTTGCCGATCGGCGATCGCCGCGGCGAGTACGTCCAGAATCGCCAGCGAACCTTTGAGGCGCGCGGCGTTGGGTTCATCCTCGGCAGTGACGCGCAGACCGGGTACCAGGTCGCCGGTGGTCATGAACACCACGGTGGACTCGCCCAGCGAGGGCAGGACGTGGCTGATGTGGTTCAGGAACGTCGGGCTGGGCCCGATCACCAGCACACCGTGACGTTCCATCCGCTCCCGCAGGGTGTAGAGCAAGTACGCGACACGGTGCAGCGCCACCACCGTCTTGCCGGTGCCCGGGCCGCCTTCGATCACCAGCACGCCCGAGTGATCCAGCCGGATGATCTCGTCCTGTTCGGCCTGGATGGTCGCCACGATGTCGCGCATCCCGTCCCCACGCGGCGCGTTGACGGCGGCCAGCAGGGCGATGTCGCTTGAATCTCCGCGTCGGCCCGCTTGCTCCGCCGCACCTGGACGACCGAGGATTTCGTCGGTGAAATCGAGGACACGCCGGCCGCGGGTGTGAAACTGCCGACGCCGAAGCATGCCCTCGGGGTGGGCCGCGGTGGCCGTGTAGAACGCACGCGCTGCCGGCGCCCGCCAATCGAGCAACAAGGGCTCGTACTCGTTGTTCTCGTCGAGCAGGCCGATCCGGCCGATGTACGAGCGTTCCCCCGAGAGACTGTCCAAGCGACCAAAGCACAACCCGTCGTCGGCGACGTCGAGCCGCTTGATCCGTCTGCCCAGTGCCCGCAGCTCGACATCGCGATCCATCGGAGTCTCGCCCTCGTCCCGCAATGCAGTGCGGTACCTGGCCTTCGCTTGCGCGCGCTCGTCGTCGAGCTTGGCGTAGAGCCCGTCGACGTAGCCCTGCTCAAAACGTAATTCGCCTTCGTACCCCGCCTGTCTTCCTCGTGCCGGATCGATCTGTCGATTCACACCCGTACCTGCGCCCTGCAACTCAGTCCCCCTAGATTCCCGCTCCGGCCAGCGATTGTGAGGCATGACCCGGGTCTTGCCGCAAGCCCCGGGGGGCGATATATGGTCGAAATGGAAACGGAGAATGGCCCTGAGTCAGATTCTCCCTTTCCTTTTCTGTGTTGCCGATGCGGTCAGCGTGGCACCAACTCGATGCGCGCCGTCCCCTGGGGGCACTTCAGTTCCGCCCATGGCTGCTCGGCCAGTTGATGGTCGACCAGATCGCACACGGTGAGCAGATGTTCATAGTCTAGGGAATCGATGCCGAGGTCGGCTAAGGCTTGTTCGATGCCGCACCCGAGAGTTATTGCCCCGCTGGGTGAATCGGCGTCCAGATAGTCGCCGACGATGGTGCGCTGACGCGCCAGCTTCGGGACGCGTGGTGTCCAAGTCACGCGACAACGCACATCATGGAACCCGGGGTAACCGGGAACGCGGGGGCGTGAGTCGACGAACGGGGTGGGGTTGTACATGTTGAAGGACTGTCCGCCACAGGGCTGACAGATTTGCCGCGATTCAAAAGGAGGTGCGGCGCTCCCTAAAAGGAGGTGCGGCGCTCCCTACAAGGAGGTGCGCGTGAAGCAGGTTGCGCTGGCGTCGGTCCAGGCGCGCTGGCTGGTGGCCGCCTCCGTCCTTGGCTCAGGGATTGCGTTGCTCGACGGCACGGTTGTCAATATTGCGCTGCCGGCCATTGGCCGAGAGCTGGGTGCGGGCATGACCGCTCAGCAGTGGATCATCGACGGCTACCTGCTGACCCTGAGCGCATTGCTGCTCAACGGCGGAGTCGCCGGTGACCGTTACGGCCGCCGACGGATCTTTGTCGCCGGGTTGATCGTCTTCACCGCGGCGTCGCTGGCCTGCGGTCTCGCCCCGAGCATTGGCTGGCTGATCGGAGCTCGGCTGGCGCAGGGTATCGGTGCGGCGGCGCTGGTGCCTGGCAGCCTCGCCCTGATCGATGCGGGCATCGTCGAGGCTGACCGGGGTCGCGCGGTCGGCATCTGGGCGGGCATGTCGGGAGTGACAACCGCGCTGGGCCCGTTCATCGGCGGTTGGCTGGTCGACTCGGCGTCCTGGCGGTGGGTGTTCTATCTGAATGTTCCGCTCGCTGTGGCGGTGGCGTGGATCGTGGCCCGGCACGTCCCCGAATCCCGCAATCCGGCCGCCTCCCGCGGCTCCGACATCCTCGGGACCGCCGCTGTCATCGTCGGTCTCGCCGGGGTGAGCTACGCGCTGATTGAGGCACCCGCTCGCGGGTGGACGCCCGTGATCGTCGCCGCCGCCGTCCTTGGCGCCGCAGCCCTGATCGCCTTCCCGGTGATCGAGCGGCGGGCGCGCTCACCGCTGGTGCCGCTGGAGCTCTTCGCGTCCCGCCAGTTCGCCGGCGCCAACCTGATGACGCTGGCCGTGTACACGGCGATCGGCGGCGCGTTTTTCCTGTTGGTCCTGCAGCTGCAACAGAGCCTGCACTACTCGGGTCTAGCGGCCGGTGTGGCGTTGTTGCCCACCACGGTCATCATGCTCTTCGGCTCCCCGTGGGCCGGTGCACTTGCGCAGCGCACCGGACCGCGCCTGCCCATGACGACGGGCCCGCTGATCGCCGCGGGGGGATTGGCGCTGATGGCTCGGGTGGTGCCCGGGGCGACCTACCTGGGGGCGGTCCTGCCCGCCGTGGTCGTGTTCGGCATCGGGTTGGCGATCACCGTGGCGCCGCTGACCTCGGCCGTCCTCTCGGCCGCACCCGACACCCATGCCGGCACCGCTTCAGGCATCAACAACGCCCTTGCGCGCATCGCCGGGCTGCTGGCAGTGGCCGTGTTGCCGGTAGCGGCCGGTATCTGCGCCGGGCCGGGACAGCCGCTTGGTCCCGGCTTCTCCGTTGCGATGCTGATCAGTGCGGGCCTGTGCGTGAGCGGCGGAATCGTTGCGGCGGCGACCATCCGGACCGGCGCCGACGTCGCCCACCAAGTGCTGCCCGCTATCAACCACGCCTGTCAGGACCCGTGCACCCGCGGCGCCGCCCACGTCCGCGACGAGGCTCAGTCATAACTCACGGGATGGGAGGAAGACGAGACGTTCGTGGCGCTGCTGCGCGCTGCGATGACGAGTCAGATCGCAGCCGACGCGCTACGGCGGGTGTTCGCCGAACAGGTGGCGCCCAAACTGATCCCCGCCACCCCAGATCATCCTGTTCAGCGGATCGGTTTGATGGGTTCATTCGTCATCGGGCTCGCGATCACGAGATATGTCCTCCAGACTCCGCCGATCGCCGGTCTCAGCCGCGACACACTCAGCCGCTGGGCGACTCCGGTGATCCAACAACTCCTGGTGGGTCCGGTACCGGAGCTTCATCAGAACGGGTGATCAGCAAACGGGCAATTTGGCATTGACAGGCCGGAGGCGGCGGGTCAGTGTTATGCATCGTTATGTCCAGCTAACTCGTCGCTGAGGTCGGAGTCGCCATGACAGGACAGCCGCCCGAGAACTATCCGCCCTACGGAGGCTACGAACCACCGGGGGGATATTCGCCCTATCAAAGCGGCGGGAACGCACCGCCCCCGCAGCAAGGGCCGTACGGCGGCTATCCACCGCCTGTCGGGGGATACCCGCCGCCCGTGCCGCAGCAGTATGGCGGGTATCCGCCACCCGTTCCGCAGCAATATGGCGGATATCCACCACCGGGACCGTACGGGCAACCGATGAAGCCGAATAACCATCTGATCTGGTCCATCATCACGATCTTCTTGTGCACCATCCCCGGCATTGTGGCGACCGTTTATGCCGCGAAGGTCGACGGGCTGTGGGCCCAGGGTCGCTATGCCGAAGCGACAAGCTCCTCTAACAACGCCAAGACCTGGGCCATTGTCGCGTCGGTCCTCGGCGGATTTTTCGTGCTGCTATACCTTGGCCGGCTGGGTTCCCACACGTCGTCGTAGGCGGTTGCCGGCAGTGTCAGCCAGCCGCCGTGCGATCGCTGACCAGCCTGGCGATTCCATCGGTCAGCGCGTCGATGCCCAGCGGCGTGCCCGTGACCAGTCCGTGCAGCATGGCACCGTCAATAAACACCGTGACGGACTCCGCTGCCCGTCGGCCTATACGCGGTTCGAGCAACGCGACCAGGCCTTCCGGCCACAGCCGGGCAAGGGGCTGCAACTCGGCTCGATGACTGGCCGCCAGGTACAACTCGTTGAGCGTTCGGTGCCGATCAGCATCGGCTAGGTACTCGGCCGTCAGCCGCGCCAGGCTGGCAGGCAAGTCGAAGCTCCCGTCCAAGTCGCGGCCCCACTGTTCGAGGTAGTCGGCCGAGGTGGTGGCCGCATGGGCGAGCGCGGCTTGCCGAAGCGCGGCGAGGTCACTGAAGTAGTAGGTCGTCGACCCGACCGGGACATCAGCCTCGGCGGCGACCCGGCGATGCGTGAGCTGACCGATCCCGCCGCGGGCGATCACCCGTCCCGCAGCCGCCACGATGGCCTGTCTGCGACCGGCGGGGTCCCGCGGGCGGCGTTCGCGACGCCTTTCGGGAGGCGAAATCAATGCGCACCGCTGAGGTTCAAAGTGAGCACGCCGGCGATGATCAAGCCGACACCAACCACCTTGGCCGTCGACATCGGCGAGCCGAGGAACAGCACGGCGATCAATACAATCGCGGCCGTGCCGATGGCCGACCATAGGGCATAGGCGACATCGGTGTGCATGCCACGCGCGATCGACAGCGCCAGCAGGGCAAACGAGACGGCGTAGCCGAGCAGGCAGATCACGGTGGGCCACAGTCGACTGAAGCCTTCGGTGCTCTTGAGCAGGCTGGTTGCCATGACCTCGGCGAAGATCGCGATGAACAGGAACAGATAGGCCAACATGAGTCTCCTCGTGTACAAACGTACATGTACGAATGTACATTATGAGGTGACTCTTTTGGTCGAGGCGAAAATCAGTCGCCCCACCGGCCGAGTGCGACGGTCTGTTCCAACAAGGTGATCCCGGCGTCGCGCCGTTCGCGCAGTACCTCGCCGGCCATCGTGTAGGGCAGCGCCGCCTCTGGGCTGCGTTGCGCGTGTTCGGCGATCGCGTCCATCAACGAGGCCGCCATCGAAAGCCGTGGGTACAGATCGTGGATCGCCGAGGCCGCCTGCTCGTCGACGAACTCGGCGTTACGGCCGAAGTCGATTGCCACGCCGCCGTTGACCAGGTAGCAGATCGGTCCCCGGCGCTGGGCAATCTGGAACGAACTGTGCAGCGCGATGGCCTCCCACACCGCATCTACCACCGCACGATCACAGCCGTGTTCGGTCAGCAGGCTCGCCGCGAGGTCAGCGCCTTCGATCTCGAAGCGCGCCTTGCCGGCGGCGGCGGTGCCGACGCCGACATCGTGCAGGACGCAGCCCAAAAATAAAGTCTCGCTGTCGTAATCGGTGTGCGGGCGCATGCCGTCGTGGGCGGCGAGGAGCTCACCGAACAGGTAACTGCGGACGCTGTGATTGAACACCGATGTCGACTCGGTGGATTCGGCCAATTGGATCGCCGCCCGGCCTACCGCTGAGTCGACGAGGTTTGGAAGTGATTGCATGGCAACGACGTTAGGGGCCGGGCTGCGGTTGCCGTGAGTGGCCCAGCAGACATGTATCCCACGATTTAGGCCGTGCCGGACGTGACCCTATTGGTATTGCTGGGACCGGGAAGATGCTCGATCGACGCGCTGCACTCCGCGAAAGTTCAACGCCGGTAGCGGTATTCGCTCACGACTCAAATCGTATTACCCACCCGCTCGCTGCAATAGGTCCGCTTGGGCTGCGGAAAGGTGACAGGACTCGAGCCGGACCGGCAGGCGGAGGTGTCGGCGATACCGTCGACCCGTGTCACGATTCGAACAACCTTGCCCGTAGCGCCGCAACTCACTGGACGGATCGTCTCGTCGTTGCGTTCGGATGTGTAGCAATGATTTTCAAGGAGGTTAGGTAGGAAGCATCGTCGGGAACCGTCATGTTTGACCGAAAGGTAGCCGCTGCTGTCCAGTTTGCCGTCCGGACAGTTTCCGCTCGAATCAGTTGTCCCGGCGTACTCGAGCACCGCCTCGGGATTGCGGCAACTGATGGATCTCCACCCGGAGTTGTCCAGGATCTCGTTGCTGAAGCAGTCGCCGACCGCCAGGCGGGACTGCATTCCCAGGGTCAGGGCAGCCGTGCCGGCGACGCCGATCGCGCCCAACACGAGAAAGACGATGCCGGTGACGATCAAGCCGGTACCCGCCTTGCGGGCTGGCGGTGGCATCGGCGGAAAACCCCCACCCGGATAACCGGGGTGGACCTGCGCGTAACCGGGCGGTGGGTAGCCCGGCGGCTGAGGGTAGCCGGGTAAATAGCCAGGCGGGTAGCCGATCGATGACTGTCGGCCCGACGACTTCGAACGACTCCGCAACCCGATGATCAGCAGGATCAAGCCCAACGCCGGAAAAAGCAGCGCACCGACGATTCGCCCCGCCAACTCCGCTCCGCTCGTGGAGTCGGCGAGATAACTGACAATCATGGCGCCCCGGGCATCGGGCCTTCAATCACCCTTCGTGGTCCGGTCGTGCGTCGAAACTTGTATCGCTGGTGAGTTTCTCCCAGTCCGTGACCTCCTTTGCGCGCCGCTCGGCGATGAAGCGATAGGAGAACAGGGCGTCCTGACCTAGCAGCAGGAAAGCCGGGGGCTCGTTTGCTTCGACCGCGGCGATGATTGCCCCGCCCGCCTTGACCGGGTCGCCGGCCTGGCTGCCGTGCATGGTGTCGTTCTCTTTGCGCCGCCGTCCGGCGGTGTCGGCGTAATCGTCGATCGCGGTGGACGACTGCATGAGCGAGCGTCCGGCGAAGTCGGTGCGGAAGGCGCCAGGTTCGACGACTGTGACCGAAATGCCCAGCGGCGCAAGCTCGCCGTGGAGCGCCCCGCTCATCCCTTCGATGGCGGCCTTGGCCGCGGAATAGTAACCCGATCCCACCGGGGTCAGTTGTACGCCGATCGAGGAAATGT